>NZ_JAMYSN010000006.1:0-286973 GCF_040321955.1 Mesorhizobium sp. M0217
CCCACCCGCTCGGCATCATCGACACACGGCACATGAAGCTTGTCCGCCGCAGCGCCGCGCCAACCAATCCGCTTGGCGCTGCGGCGGACGCATAGAGGGAGAGAAGTGTCACCTATGTATCCGGTTCAAAGTGTTACCCATCTATCGGCTGGACAAGGGTGAGGGGCAGCGCAACATCAAACATAAATACCCCAACGCCGGTGCCGCCCCTCATCCGGCTGCCGCCACCTTCTCCCTGTATAGTGACGGGGAGAAGGGAGACACTCTGGCAACACTCACCTTCTTCGGTTAGCTTCGCCAAAATTCCTTGGCGGAAGGATGAACCTTTTTGAACCTATCGGCGACAGAGCAGACAGGAGCCAGGCGGCTCGACCGGCCATGACGGCAGCGACCGAGACTGATCCCGCGCTTGTCGACCGGGTCGCGAAGGGCGACCGTGCCGCTGTTCGGCTGCTGTTCATGCGTCACCACGCGCGGGTCTACCGCTTCGTGGTGCGCCAGACGGGATCGGAAATGATGGCCGACGATATCGCAAACGAGGTCTTTCTCGAGCTGTGGCGCCAGGCGCCCGGTTTCGAAGGGCGCTCGGAAGTCTCGACATGGCTGCTCGGCATCGCCCGGTTCAAGGCGCTGTCGATGCTTCGCAAGAAAAAAGAAGACTGGATCGATGACGACGATGCGGCGCAGGTTCCCGACGGCGCCGACACGCCGGAAGTCGCCACCATGAAGGAAGACAAGGGCGCCGCTTTGCGGCGCTTCGTCGATGCCTTGCCGGAGGAACACCGCTCGGTGATCGACCTTGCCTATTACCATGGACAGTCGGTGACGGAGATTGGCGAGGTGCTCGGCATCCCGGTCGCCACCGTCAAGACCCGAATGTTCTACGCCCGCAAGAAACTCGGCGAAGCCCTCAAGGCCGCCGGTTACGACAGGGGGTGGCCATGAGCAATCCTGAAGACATGAGCGCCGCTGAAAAAATGTCGCGCCGTGACGAAATGGAAACGCTGCTGCCGTTCTACCTGAACGGCTCGCTGGAAGGCTCGGACCTCGAAGCCGTCGAGGAATGGCTGGCGTCCGACCCGGCTGCGATGGCTGCGCTTGGCGAGGCCGAGGCCGAATTCTCCGGCGCCACCGCCGCCAACGAAGCGATCCGGCCACCGGCCGATGCGCTCAGCCGCTTTGCCAGGGCGCTTGACGCCGAAGCCGGACCGGTCCGCGCGCCGGCGGGCCGTTCCTGGCTGTCGCAGGCGCTCGGCCGTGTCGTGGCGGTGCCGGTCGGTGTCGCCTGGGCGGCGGCCGCTGTCTTGCTGGCGTTGGTCGTGGTGCAGTCCTACGTGCAGACCGGCGGCAAGGGTAATGATTTCGAGATTGCCGGGGCCGAGGACGAGTTGGCGAAACTGCCGTTCGCGCTGGTCAAGTTCAAGCCGGATGCGAAGATGTCCGACATCGCTGTCTTCCTCGACCAGAACGCGCTGAAGATCGCCGGCGGGCCGGCCGCCTCGGGCGTCTTCCGCATTGCCATCCCGGTCAAGACCGGAGCAGACTACACCAGGCTCGTCGGCCTTATTGCCGCCCAGCCGTTCGCGGAGACTGTGATCGAGGGAAGGAAACCGGTTGATGGCAGCTAGGGCGGTCATTCGATTTGCGGCGATCCTGGTGGCGGCGACGACAATCGTCGCCGTGCCGGCGTCGGCGCAGACCAATGATCCCAATGCCGGCCGGGCCGACTGCACCGACGCGGCCGGGGCGGCGGCTGCCGACTGCCCGAAAGACGGCAATGAGGCCAAGGTCGGCGGCGAACCAGGCGCAGTTACCCTTCCGGCCCTGATCGTCGACCTGTTTCCCAACCCACCGGCTCCCGTAGCGCCCGTGCCGACGCCGCGGCCGTCAGCGCCGCCTGCCGACACGCAGGCCGGGCCACCCGCCGGCGGGGCGATCGTTTCGCCGACCGATCTTGTCGCGACCGCGCCGCGCCGTGCCATCGCCGGCGAGTTCGTGCCCGACGAGGTGCTGGTGACCGTCGACGGCGATGCCGGCGCCGTCCAGCAGATCGCCGCCTCCTTCGGCCTTGAAGTGCGCTCGCAGCGCCAGTCGCGGCTGCTCGGCACCACGCTGGTGCGCTTCGGCATTCCCGACGGCCGCCCGGTCGGCGCCGTGCTGGCGCAGCTGGCCGCCGATGGCCGCACCCTGCGGCGCGAGCCAAACCATATCTATTCGCTGCAGCAGGCGGCCGGCATCGTCAACTATGCCTTCGAGCGCATTCAGCTCGACAACAAGCAAGCCAGTGGCGAAAACGTGCGCATCGCCGTCATCGACACCGGCATAGACGACACCAATCCGGCGCTGACCGGCGTCATTGCCGACCAGTTCGACGCCATGCCCAACGTGCCGGTCGAAAAGCGTGACCACGGTACCTCGGTCGACGGGCTGATCGCCGGCGTCGGCGCGCTCGAAGGCATGGCGCCCGGCGCCAGGATCTATCACGCCCGCGCCTTCGAGGACGGCAGGTCGACCATGGATGTCATCCTGTCGGCGCTCGACTGGGCGGCGGACCAGAATGTCAGCATCATCAATATGAGTTTCGTCGGCCCCAAGAACGATCTGCTCGCCACCGCCTGCCGCAATGCGCGCGGGCTCGGCATCATCCTGGTCGCTGCTGCCGGCAACAACGGGCCGAAAGCGCCCTATGGCTACCCCGCCGCCTATGACGGCGTGATCGCGGTCACCGCCACCGACGCCAAGGACGGGCTGATGCAGCAGGCCAATCGCGGCGCTTATGTCTTCATCTCGGCGCCCGGCGTCGAGATGGTGGCGCCGAGCGGCGCCGGCTCTGACGTCGTCACCGGCACCTCGTTTGCCGCCGCGATCGTGTCCGGCGCTATCGCCAATTTGATCCACGCTTCACCCGAGCGCTCCGCCGACGACATCGAAAAGGCGCTGGCCGCCACCGCCAGGGATCTCGGTCCGAAGGGACGGGACAATGATTTCGGTTATGGGCTGCTGGATACGAAGGCGGCGGCGAACAAGTAAACCGGGCGAAATTCGCGCCACCAATTCAGAGCGCCGGGCCCAGCCGGACAGGGCTGCCATCATGGAAGCGTGACAGCCGGAAGCGGCTGAGGTCGTGCCCCGTCTGGTTTCCCTGGATCAGGTCGGCAACGACACGGCCTATGCCAGGCCCGATACCGAAGCCGTGACCGCTCATTCCCGTCGCGACGAAAAGACCGCCGACGGCCTGCACATGATCCACGATGGGGACGACGTCCGGCATGGCGTCGATCATGCCGCCCCAGCCTGCCTTCAGGCGAACTGTTTCGAGCTGTGGAAAAAGACGTCCGAAATTGCGTTCTATCGAACGCAGACCGGCTCGTTCAGGGGGCGGGTTCAGCACCCGCATTTTTTCGAAAGGACTGACGGAATCCGGCGCCCAATCGCGCGGCGTCGACCACGCATCAGGGTAACCTGACGGGGCGAACGGAAAGTAGCGCGTCCCGAACGGGTTATCCCTGAGGGCGGGAAGGTATTTGGTGGCGTGCCGGAATGCGTCAGGCCCCAAATAAAGCAAATGGCTGCCGCCCGCGGCGAGCGTATATCCGCCATCCTGCCTGCGCCGGAACGCTATGTGTTCGTCGGCCGCCGCACCGGCATAGACCTCAGGCATGGGCTCCGTTGCGGCTGCGGTTACTCTGACGCTGAGCTGGGGGATGGAGATGCCGTGTCTGCGCAAGAACAGAGATGACCAGGCGCCGCCGGCGACCAGCACGCTGGAGGCCTCGACATACCCCGCCTCGGTCCACACGCCCTTGACCTTGCCGCCTGAGAGTTCGAGGGTTCGCGCTGCGCAATTCTCGACGATTTTGACGCCTTTTCGCACGGCGAGCCGGGCAAGTGCGGGCACCGCCAGCCAAGGCTCCGCGCGCATGTCGGAGGGCGTCGTCATCGCGCTCTTGAATTTGCGCGACATGCCTTTGATGAGTGTCGCGGTTTCGTCTGCATCCAGGAGACGGGTGTCGAGCGCATGGATCGCGGCGATCTTCATGAAGGCTTCGAACCCGGCCATGTCCTTGTCGGTGTTCGCCAGGTAGGTCACACCTGTCTGGGTCAGGCCGATGTCCTCGCCGCATTCCTCAGCCAGTTGCCGCCACAGGCGAATAGCCTCGATGACGATGGGCAGCTCGTCGGCGTCGCGTCCCTGCTTTCGAATCCAGCCCCAGTTTCGGGACGACTGTTCGGCCGCAATGCGCCCTTTTTCCAGCAGCGTCACCGGGATGTTCCGCTGTGCCAGGAAAAGCGCCGTCGTCACACCGATGATGCCGCCACCGACAATGACCACCTCCGACGTTTTCGGCGGTGGGCCAGGATGCCGGATTGGATCCGTTTCGGAGAACGGGAATATGGGCAAGTGGCGCACCCTGAGGACTGGTTGATGGCTCTGGCTTACTGGTTGCCACCCACTCGAAGCCAAATCAAGGACAGGTCCAGGCAGACCGTTGTCCCAACGAAGTCAATCTATCTGCGGGCAACATCCACATGGGTGAACTTGCCCAGCGGAGCAATTGGATTAATCCCTAAACCGGCGCGCCGGCGACCGAGCCTCTCACCACCAGGTCGACAGGCCAGACCTCGCCCCGCGCCCCTTCTTCCAAGCCGGAAATGCGCGCTGCCAGGCGTTTGGCGATGCGGGCGCCGGCGAGGCGGATCGACGAGCGCGTCGTCGACAGCGGCACGGAAAAATTCTCCGGCTTCAGCCATGGAAAGACGTCGTCATGGGCAATCAACGACAGGTCGCCGGGAATGGTCAGGCCAAGGTCGCGCACCGCGCGCACGACGCCGAGCGACATGATCAGGCTGGAGCAGGCGATCGCCGTCGGCCGCTCGCTCTGTTCGAGCAGGCGCCTGGCGGCGCGGTAGCCGTTCTCCTCGGTCATGGTGAGTGAACAGACATGGCGCTCGCCGAGCGTCAGGCCGCTCGCGGCCAGCGCCCTGCGCATGCCGCGCTCGCGGTGGATGGCGAAGGTCTCGCGGTCGTCGCCATTGATCAGCGCCAGCCGCCGGTGGCCGAGCTGAACCAGCAGCCGGGCCGCATCGTGGAAGCCGCCCTCATTGTCAATGTCGGTGAAAGGGTAGTCGAAATCGGAACCCTCGCTGCGGCCATGGACGATGAAGGGAATGCCGAGCGTGTTGACCAGCGCCACCCGCCGGTCGGCCGGGCGCGGCGAGGAGATGTAGACGGCGTCGACCTGTCGGTTGGCGACGATGCGGCGATAGGTGGTTTCCTGGTCGTCGGCATCGGCCGGCGACAGCACCAGGTCGAGCTCGTGCGAGCGGGCATAGTCGCCGAGGCCGGAGAGGAATTCGACGAAATGCGGGTCGATGTCGACGGAGGCGCCCGTCGGCAGGACATAACCGATCATGCCCGTCTTGCCGGTCGCCAGCCGGCGCGCGCTCGGGTTGGGCCGGTAGCCGTGGCGCTTGGCGGCATCCACCACACGCCGGCGGGTTTCCTCGTTGACCTCGGGATAGCCGTTGAGCGCACGGCTTACCGTTGTCTGCGACAGGGCCAGCATATGAGAGAGCTGCTTCAGGTTCACCGGGAGGCCTCCAAGCCTCAAAGCGCTTTTAATTTTGAAGCCACGCGGCGCCACAATGGGCGCGGCCAAGCTGGTCGACCATACGCACTGGTCAGGCCAGTTTGAAGCTTAATACGCTGCTGCACCGCCGTAAAACTATGCTGCAGCGCACTTTACCAAGTCTTCCAGCTCGAAATTAAATCGATTAGCCCACCGCCCTCTTGACTTCCAGCCGATTCAATGGCGAGATCAAAAAGACCAAAGCGCTTTGGAAGACTCTTCGAAAGGTTGCGGTTCCTTTCTGAACGAGTCACAGTCCTGCAGCGTCGGCGGGCGGAATGGAGGTTCCGTCCGGGTGTATGTGTCCACACTGGGAGGAATACCGATGAAGAAGATGCTTCTGCTTGGCGCAGCGTTTGCCACGCTCGCCTTGTCCCTGCCGGCGCAAGCCGAACTGAAGTTCAAGCCCGGGGAAGACAAGCGCTTCAACTGGGCCAATTACGAAGAACTGAAGAAGGTCGATCTCAAGGGCGAGACACTGACTATCTTCGGGCCCTGGCGCGGCGAGGACGAAGGCCTCATCCGCACTGTTCTCGAATATTTTCAGGAAGCCACCGGCGCCGAGATCAAATACTCCTCGTCGGAAAATTACGAACAGCAGATCGTCATCGATACCCAGGCCGGCAGCCCGCCCAATATCGCCGTACTGCCGCAGCCGGGCCTGATCCAGGATCTGGCGTCCAAGGGCCTTTTGACGCCGCTGGGCGACGACACCGCCAAATGGATCAAGGACAATTACGGCGCCGGCCAGTCATGGGTCGATCTCGGCACCTTCAAGGACAAGGACGGCAAGCCGGGCTTCTTCGCCTTTCCCTACAAGGCCGACGTGAAATCGCTGGTCTGGTACTCGCCGGACAATTTCGAGGAAGCCGGCTACAAGGTTCCCAAGACCCAGGAAGAGCTCGCCGATCTCGAGAAGAAGATCATCGCCGACGGCGGCACGCCGTGGTGCATCGGCCTCGGCTCAGGCGGCGCTACCGGCTGGCCGGCGACCGACTGGGTCGAAGACATCATGCTGCGCACCCAGGCGCCCGACGTGTATGACAAGTGGGTAAAGAACGAGATCCCGTTCAACGATCCGGCGGTGGTCAACGCCATCGACATTTTCGGCAAGATCGCGACCGACGACAAGATGGTCGACGGCGGGGCCAAGGCGGTTGCCGCGACCGACTTCCGCGACAGCCCGAAGGGCCTCTTCTCGGTGCCGCCGAAATGCTACCTGCACCATCAGGCATCGTTCATCCCGACCTTCTTCCCGGAAGGCACAAAGGTTGGACAGGACGCCGACTTCTTCTACTTCCCGCCCTATGCATCCAAGCCCGAGCTGGGCACGCCTGTGCTCGGCGCCGGCACGCTGGCCATGATCACCAAGGACTCGAAGGGTGCACGCGCGTTCATCGAATTCCTGAAAATGCCGCTGGCACATGAAATCTGGATGGCCCAGGGCGGCTTCGTCACGCCGCTTAAGTCGGTCAACAAGGATGCCTATGCCAGCGACGCGCTGAAGAAGCAGGGCGATATCCTTGCCAATGCCTCGACCTTCCGCTTCGACGGTTCGGACCTGATGCCGGGCAAGATCGGCGCCGGCGCCTTCTGGACCGGCATGATCGATCTGGTCGGCGGCAAGTCGGCGCAGGATGTCGCCACCGACATCCAGAAGAGCTGGGACGCTATCAAGTAGTCAGCTGGCAAGCAGTCAGCTGGCAAGTAACCACTGCCAAGTAATCAGCCGCTTTGGCGGCAAATTCAGGACTTCCTCCACAGACTGGGTCCGGGCCGCTATGGCCCGGATCCGACCGGCGCCTTACGCCGGACCGATTTGCGTTCGTTCGTTTCAGAATAACTTAAATCGGCGCAGAGCCACATCGCCAGGGCTGTTCAAGGCCCGGCCGATCATGCGCAGGGAAGAGGGACCCATGGCTGCTCAGATCTTATCGGCCATTTTTGTCATCATCATCGGCGTCGGCGGCTGCGTCGCCTATTTCTGGGGCGCCAACAAGCTGGTCGACCTGATATTCCCGTCGCGCGGCGTGGCCGGGGCTGCGGCCATCGACAATCTGCGCCGGCAAGGACTGGTCCGTCCGTGGCTGTTCGTCGGCCCGGCGATGATCATCCTCACCGTCTACCTGATCTATCCGGTGGTGGCGACGCTCTGGCTGTCCTTCCTCGACCGCGGCGGCCAGCATTTTGTCGGCTTCGCCAACTATGAATGGGCGTTCGGCGACCGCGAGTTCCGCAACTCGATCCTGAATAACATCATCTGGCTGGCGGTGGTGCCCGCCGCCTGCACCTTTCTAGGGTTGATAATCGCCGTGCTCACGGACAAGATCTGGTGGGGCACAATCGCCAAGAGCCTGATCTTCCTGCCGCTGGCGATCTCCTTCGTCGGCGCCAGCGTGATCTGGAAATTCATCTACGAATATCGCGGCGAGGGCCAGACGCAGATCGGCCTGCTCAACGCCATCATCCAGTATTTCGGCGGCCAGCCGCAGGTCTGGATATCGCTGCCGTTCTGGAACAATTTCTTCCTGATGATCATCCTGATCTGGATCCAGACCGGCTTTGCCATGGTCATCCTGTCTTCGGCGTTGCGCGGCATCCCCGAAGAGACGCTTGAAGCCGCGGTCATCGACGGCGCCAATCCGTTCCAGATCTTCTGGAAGATCATGGTGCCGCAGATCTGGGGCACCATCGCCGTGGTCTGGACGACGATCACCATCCTGGTGCTGAAAGTGTTCGACATCGTGCTGACCATGACCAACGGCCAATGGAACAGCCAGGTGCTGGCCAATCTGATGTTCGATTGGATGTTCCGCGGCGGCGGCGATTTCGGCCGCGGCGCCACCATCGCCATCATCATCATGATCGCGGTCATCCCGATCATGGTCTGGAACATCCGCCAGGCGAACAAAGAGACGGGAGGACATTGAGATGGCCGTCGCGACCGGAAAGTCCTTTGCCAGCCGCTTCGGTGTCCACATCGCCGTGCTTGTCTTCGTCGCCGTCTGGACCGTGCCGACGCTCGGCATCCTGGTCTCGTCGCTGCGCGACAAGGACCAGATCATCGCCTCGGGCTGGTGGAACTCGTTCTCCAGCTCCAGCCAGACTGAAGCCGGCCGCCTGCCGCCGGCCTCGGCGCAGGTCGAGAAGGACGGCAAGTTCGTGCTTGCCGGCAATATCTTCGGCGACGGTGCTGCGCGCAACATCAGCGCCTTCGGCGTCAAGTCGGCGGCACCGACGCAATATCCGGCCGGCACCACTGCCGATCTCGGCGACGGCGTGACCTTGCAGCTCAATGCCGACGGAACGTTCGTCATGAGTTCGCCCAAGGCTTTCGAAGGCGACCGTGGCCAGCGCGTCTATTACGCCTCGTCGGCGCCACCGAAATTCACCACCGACAATTACAAGACCGTGCTGTTTTCGGAGGGCATCGGCCGCTCGTTCATAAACTCGCTGACCGTCACCATCCCGGCGACGGTCATCCCGATCCTGATCGCCGCCTTCGCCGCCTATGCATTGGCGTGGATGCGTTTTCCCGGCCGCGCCTTGCTGATCGCCACAATCATCGGCCTGCTGGTCGTGCCGCTGCAGATGTCCTTGATCCCGCTTTTGAAGATCTACAACGGCGTCGGCATCTTCTTCGGTGTGCCGTCGAAAACCTATCTCGGCATCTGGCTGGCGCATACCGGCTTCGGCCTGCCCTTCGCCATCTATCTCCTGCGCAGCTATATTGCCGGCCTGCCGCGCGAGATCATGGAATCGGCGCGCATAGATGGCGCCAGCGATTTCGAAATCTTCGTCAAGATCGTGCTGCCGCTGTCCTTCCCGGTGCTGGCGTCCTTTGCAATCTTCCAGTTCCTGTGGGTGTGGAACGATTTGTTGGTGGCAATGGTTTTCCTCGGTACCGAAGGGGACCAGATCGTGCTGACCGCGAAGCTCAACGCGCTGCTCGGCTCGCGCGGCGGCGACTGGGAAATCCTGACGACATCGGCCTTCGTCACCATTATCGTGCCGCTGATCGTGTTCTTCTCGCTGCAGCGCTATTTCGTCCGCGGGCTGCTGGCCGGCTCGGTCAAAGGAGGTTGAGACTTATGCAAGCCGCTTTGAAGGCGACCTCGAAGCCCGATCTCGCCGTCGATCGCGACTGGTGGCGGGGCGCGGTGATCTACCAGATCTATCCGCGCTCCTATCAGGACTCCAATGGCGACGGCATCGGCGACCTCAAGGGCATCATCCGCAGGCTGCCCTACATCGCCTCGCTCGGCGTCGACGCCATCTGGATTTCGCCCTTCTTCAAGTCGCCGATGAAGGATTTCGGCTACGACGTCTCGGACTATTGCGACGTCGACCCGATGTTCGGGACGCTCGCCGATTTCGACGCGCTGGTTGCGGAAGCCCATCACCTCGGCCTCAAGGTGATGATCGACGAGGTGCTGTCGCACACCGCCGACAACCATCCATGGTTCAAGGAGAGCCGCGCCAGCCGTAGCAATCCCAAGGCCGACTGGTATGTCTGGGCCGACGCCAGGCCGGACGGCACGCCGCCCAACAACTGGCTGTCGATCTTCGGCGGCTCGGCCTGGCAGTGGGACACCAGCCGCCAGCAATATTATCTGCATAATTTCCTGTCCGAGCAGCCGGACCTCAACTTCCACAATCTGGAAGTCCAGGACGCGCTGCTCGACGTCACCCGCTTCTGGCTGGAGCGCGGCGTCGACGGCTTCCGCCTCGACACCATCAATTTCTACTTCCACAGCCAGGGGCTGGAGAACAATCCGCCGCTGCCGCCCGAAGAGCGCAACGACCAGACAGCACCTGCGGTCAATCCCTACAACTACCAGGACCATATCTACGACAAGAGCCGGCCGGAAAACCTTGCCTTCCTCGAACGGTTCCGGGCGCTGCTCGACGAATATCCGGCGGCCGCCGCGGTCGGCGAAGTCGGCGATTCGCAGCGTGGGCTGGAAGTGGTCGCCGCCTACACCGCCGGCGGCAAACGCGTCCACATGTGCTATTCCTTCGATTTCCTGGCGCCGGAAAAGATCAGCGCCGCCAAGGTGCGCCAGGTGCTGGAAGCCTTCGGCAAGGTCGCCAGCGACGGCTGGTCGTGCTGGGCCTTTTCCAACCACGACGTGATGCGTCCGGCCTCGCGCTGGGCCGCCGACGAAGCCGACCCGGCCGCCTATCTGAAGGTTATCTCGGCGCTGCTGATGTCGCTGCGCGGTTCGGTCTGCCTCTATCAGGGAGAGGAGCTTGGGCTGGGCGAAGCCGAGTTGCAGTTCGAGGATCTGCAGGACCCCTACGGCATTCGCTTCTGGCCCGAATTCAAGGGCCGCGACGGCTGCCGCACGCCGATGGTGTGGGATGCAACCGCCAGCAATGCCGGCTTTTCGACGGCCAAGCCATGGCTGCCGGTGCCGGGCAAGCACTTGTCGCAAGCGGTCAATGTTCAGCAGGGCGACGCGGCCTCGCTGCTCGAGCACTACCGGCGCTTTCTCGGTTACCGCCGCCAGCATCCGGCCCTCGCCAAAGGCGACATCGAGTTCATCGAAAGCGAGGGCGACACCGTCGCCTTCACCCGCCGTGAGGGCAATGAGCAGATCGTCTGCGTCTTCAATCTGGCCAGCAAGCCGGCCGAGGTCGATCTCGGTGGTCAGGCGCTGCTGCCATTGGCCGGGCACGGTTTTTCGGGACAATCCGGCACAGGTTCCATCCGCCTCGGCGGCTACGGCGCCTGGTTCGGGCGCATCGACTGAGTTTTTGACGAAACTGGATTTTTTGAGGAAATCCAGGTTCTCTAGGGAAATCACGGGAGGAAATTATGGCCGATGTCACGCTGAGACAGGTGAAGAAATCATACGGCAATCTGCACATTCTCCACGGCATCGACCTCGACATAAAGTCGGGCGAGTTCATCGTCTTCGTCGGCCCGTCGGGTTGCGGCAAGTCGACCTTGCTGCGGTCCATCGCCGGGCTTGAGGAGATCACCTCCGGCGAGCTGAAGATCGCCGGCGAGGTGGTGAACGACGTGCCGCCTTCCAAGCGCGGCATTGCCATGGTGTTCCAGTCCTATGCGCTCTATCCGCACATGACCGTCTACGACAACATGGCCTTCTCGATGAAGATCGGCAAGGAAAGCAAGGCCGAGATCGACAAAAGGGTGCGGCAGGCCGCCGAAATCCTGCAACTGACCAAATATCTCGACCGTCTGCCCAAGGCGATGTCGGGCGGCCAGCGCCAGCGTGTCGCCATTGGCCGCGCCATCGTGCGCAACCCGAAAGTGTTCCTGTTCGATGAGCCGCTGTCGAACCTCGACGCCGCACTGCGCGTCGCCACCCGCATCGAGATCGCCAAGCTCAAGGAATCGATGCCTGCCACGACCATGATCTACGTCACCCACGATCAGGTCGAAGCGATGACGCTGGCCGACCGCATCGTGGTGCTGAAGGACGGCCATATCGAGCAGGTCGGCACGCCGATGGACCTCTACAAGAAGCCCGGCAATCTGTTCGTCGCCCAGTTCATCGGCTCGCCGGCCATGAACATCCTGCCGGCGACGATCGACAGGACGGGCAACCCGACAATCGTCAGCCATGTCGGCGGCCGCAAGGCCACGGTGCCGATTGCAACGCCGGCGTCAGCCAAGGGTGCGGCGGTCAGCTTCGGCGTGCGGCCGGAGGATCTGTCGGTCGCCACCGGCACGGAATATCTTTTCGAGGGCGTGGTGGACTATGTGGAGCAGCTCGGCGAGGTGCAGCTGGTCTATATCGATATCGGCCGCGCCGACCTGCCATTGGTGACCAAGCTGCCCGGCAATGTCGAGGTCAAGCGCGGGGCAAAGCTGCGGCTGACCGCGGATGCCGGGGACCTGCACATCTTCGACGCCGATGGGCACTCCTTCTCGCTCAAGCCGGTGGAAGTGAAGGCGGCTTGAGATAGCTGCGTCGTACAGGCATGAAAAAAGAGCGGCGGGCTAGGCCCGCCGCTCTTTTTTAAGCTTCGGCTGTTAGTTGTTGCCGAACCGATCCCTGTCGCTGCTCTGAGGAACGAACTTCTGTTGGTCGTCCGACGAGTTCAGCAGCTTGTAGACCGCCGAGTTGGTGCCGGTCGACGAAGTGCGGGTGGTGTCGACGGCAGCGGCCGGCTGGTTGGCGCCATTGGAGCCATAATTGTCGCTGCCGGCAAAGGCAGCGCTCGAAACAGCCAGAACGGCTGCGGCGGCGAGAACGATCTTCTTCATTTTAGTCTCCTGAATTTTTCTGATGCCGCCAGCTGCAGCGGATAAGCCCGCCACGTGCTGGAAACCGGCTTTAGCGGCCGAAAAGGTTACGGTCGGCACCGTGGGCAGGCGCCTGCTCGGCTGGAGCCGACTTCTCAACCGAAGCCGTATGGCCACTATCGGTCGACGTAATCGCAGGCTGGTTGGCGCCGTTCGAACCGTAGTTGTCGCTGCCGGCGAAAGCGCTGCCGGAGATGGCCAAAACGGCGGCGGCAGCAAGGATGATCTTTTTCATTTCAAATACTCCTGAATTTTTTGGGATCCCGAGAGCGACGGGTTAGCCGCCCTTCTTTGGTCGGGATCAGCGATTGCCGTAGAGGTCGCGGTCGGCGCCCTGAACGACAGGCTGCTTGTCAGCGTGCGCCGGCTTCTGAATGGAAGCCGTATACGAGCTGTCGACCGAGACGGCTGGCTGGTTCGCACCATTGGAACCGTAATTGTCGCTACCGGCGAAGGCGCTGCCGGTGATCGCCAAAACGGCTGCGGCAGTGAGGATGATCTTTTTCATTTTTAGTACTCCAGTTTGTCTGTCCGTCTAGCGGCGTGTCTTGGGAGGAATTCGCGTCGTTCGGACAGCCCCGATGTGGGAAAGCCATAGGCTGGTTTCCAATCACGAAGTTGTTCCGTGTGGACCACGGTCCTGCACCTTGAAATTGTGCCAGGAAGTTCCTCTATGGTAATTTATCGCATTGTTTTCAGTCGCTTATGCCGAACCGAGTGGTTCGCTCCGATGTCGGTTTCCGGGCCGTCGTTCACACCGTCCTGCACGCATTGTCAACAGAAACGAACCGTTCGGTTCGATTAGAGATTGCTAATAGTAACTTTTCGATACCGTTGAGCCCTTTTTGCCCCCGATCGAACTGGATCCGCAGCGATTCGAAACGGCGATGATGGCGTCGCAAGAAACGTCTCAGCTCTTTGACCGGCGGCGGGGGGCGTATGCCGCGCGTGTCGCGCCGCATGGATATGATGTCGCTTTCATGCCGACGTCGCGATCGCTGCCGTGATTAGATGATCGCATCTCAGGTGCCGCTTCGTGACGACGCAGCGGAGAATTGGGAAGCCGGTCAGAATCCGGCGCTGCCCCCGCAACGGTGGTGGAGTTGAAGTCGCAACGGGAGACCACTGGGCAAGAGCCTGGGAAGGTGTCGCGATGGTCCGCAAGGACAACTCCAGAGCCCGGAAACCAGCCCGAGATGCATAGACTCGACTGATCGCGGTGGGCGGTCAAGAGGTGGATAGTGCATGTCCGGCGCCGCGCCGGCCTGCGTCCGATCCTTCCTCCATCACCACCAAGTTCAGTCCTTAAACCACGAGGACAGAACTATGGATACGCGCAACGACATGCTGAGGCTCCTGAACGGCCGCAAGCAAGGCTTTTCGCTGGAACAGCCCTTCTACACCGACCCGGACTATTTCAAGCTCGACATGGAGCTTATCTGGTATCGCGACTGGCTGTTCATCGGCCATGATTGCGAACTGCCGAAGCCCGGCAGCTATATCACCGTGCAGATCGGCGATTATCCGGTGGTGCTGGTCCGCGACCAGAAGGGCAACATCAACGCCTTTCACAATTCCTGCCGCCATCGCGGCAGCCGTGTCTGCAACACTGAGAAGGGCATGGCGGCAAAGCTTGTCTGCCCCTATCACCAGTGGACCTACGAGCTTGACGGCCGGCTGCTGTTTGCCCGCCAGATGGCCGACGGTTTCGACAAGAGCCAGTTCGGCCTGAAGCCCGTCGCCTGCGAGAGCGTCGGCGGCTACATCTTCATCTGCCTGGCGAAAGAACCTGCCGACTTTGCGCCGATGCGCGCCATGATAGAGCCCTACCTCAAGCCGCACCGGCTGAATGAAGCCAAGGTCGCCTTCGAGAGCACCATCATCGAGAAGGGCAACTGGAAGCTGGTCTGGGAAAACAACCGCGAATGCTATCACTGCGCCGGCAATCATCCAGAGCTGTGCAAGACATTCCCCGAAGCGCCGACGGTGACCGGCGTGCAGGGCGCCGACAGCGATCCGGAGATGCTGGCGCACTGGGCGAAATGCGAGGCGGCGGGCCTGCCGAGCAAGTTCCGCATCGATCCGGCCGGGCAATACCGCGCCACCCGCGCGCCGCTGCTGCGCGATGCCGTCAGCTACACGATGTCCGGAAAGCGCGCGGTGACGAAGAACCTGTCCGACACTGTTGCCGCCGACCGCATCGGCACCTTGATGCACTACCACTATCCGACGACCTGGAACCACATACTGATCGACCATGCGGTCACCTTCCGGGTGCTGCCGATCAGCGCCACCGAAACCGCGGTGACGACCAAGTGGCTGGTGCACAAGGATGCGGTCGAGGGGGTCGACTACAACCTTGAGGAGCTCACCCATGTCTGGACCGAGACCAACGACCAGGACCGCCGCATCGTCGAGGAAAACGCCTTTGGCATCCTGTCTCCGGCCTATGAGCCCGGCCCCTATTCGGAGCTGCACGAGGGCGGCGTGATCCAGTTCGTCGAATGGTACGCGGCCTTCATCGGCCCGCGCCTTGCCGAAGGCGGCCGGCCGGCGCTACGCAGCGTCGCGTGAGCTGGAGCAGGCGAAGAGGGACCAGAGGATGAATGCGATGACGGATCTTGGGCTCTATCGCCATCTTGACCAGATGGCGCCGTGGAACGATAGGCTGCAGGTGCTGGAAGTGATCGGCGTCAGCGACGAGGCGCCCGACGTCAAGACCTTCACCTTCCGCTCCGACAACCAGACCTGGTTCCGCTACAAGCCGGGCCAGTTCCTGACGCTGGAACTGCCGACACCGGACGGGCCGCTGATGCGCACCTACACGCTGTCGTCGTCGCCATCGCGGCCGTTTTCGATCGCGGTGACGGTCAAGGCGCAGGCCGGCAGCATCGGCACGCGCTGGATGTTCGACCATCTGGTGCCCGGTTCGCATGTCAAGGCCTACGGACCGGCCGGCGACTTCTCGTTGCACAGCCACCCGGCGGCCAAATACCTGTTCATTTCCGCCGGCTCCGGCGTGACGCCGATGATGTCGATGCTGCGCTGGCTGAACGACTGCGCGCCATGGACCGATGTCGGTTTCGTCAACTGCGCGCGGCGTGCCGAAGAGATCATCTTCCGCAAGGAACTCGAACTGCTCGGCGGCCATATGCCCGGCCTGTCGCTCGGCTTCATGATCGAGGAACGTTCCAGCCGCGAAGGCTGGTACGGCCATATGGGGCGCATCGATGCGATCCGGCTGCCCTTGCTGGCTCCGGATTTCCGCGAGCGCGAAATCTTCTGCTGCGGCCCCGATCCGTTCATGCGCGCCGTGCGCGGCATGCTGGATGCCGCCGGCTTCGACATGACGAAATACCATCAGGAGAGCTTTGCCGCGCCTGTGATGGAGGAAATTCCGGCGCCGTTTGCCTCCCCGGTCGAGGACGGCATCGCTGCACCTGTCGAAGCCGTGACGCCGATCCGCTTCTCGCTTTCGGAGGTCGATGCCGGCTGCGTCGCCGGCCAGACCGTGCTGCAGACCGCGCGCAGCTCGGGCGTGCGGATTCCCGCCGCCTGCGAGTTCGGCCTGTGCGGCACCTGCAAGGTGAAGAAGGTCTCCGGCGAAGTCGAGATGAGCCACAATGGCGGCATCCTCGACCACGAGATCGATGACGGTTTCATCCTTGCCTGCTGCTCGAAACCGTTGTCGGCGCTCGAAATCGAGGCTTGAGCCGGTCGACTTCGCCGCAACGGTCGCCGACGCAGGCGGTGTTCGCGGGTCTTTGTCTTGCCAAGCATAGGCCGAGTGATTTAGACGCACTTAGGAAGGGCTGGCAGGCCGTGAAACTGGCGCATCCCTTCATGGGCGCATGGAACGGGGGACAGAGCGATGCAACAGCGGGTCTACGCGGTCGCAAGCAAGGACATCGTTTTCGAATCATTCGATGGCGAAGCCGTCGTTCTCGATCTTTCGAACGGCAAGTATTTCGGCTTTTCCGATTCCGGCAGCCGGGTCTGGCAGGCTTTGTCGTCCGGCGTCGCCACTGAAGCGCTGGTCGGAGCTGCCGCGGCCGCCGCAAAAATAAGCCTGGCCGACCTCGAAAGCTTCGTTGCCCGACTGCTCGATTTCGGGTTGCTTGCACCAGCCGAAACACCGGCGCAACCGCTTTCGGGCGAGCTGTCGTCTGCGCTTGCTGCCAGCAATGAGCCGCTCAAGGTCGATGTCCACGACGACCTTGCCGATCTCATCATTGTCGACCCGATCCATGAGGTCGAGGAACCTCTCGGCTGGCCGGCGGTGAAACAGGCATAATCGTTTCCCTAAAGCGCGTCGCGTTTGAACGGACTCAGGCGACGCGGTTTAGATCTTTGATTTTATGCATGTCGTCGTCTCAAAACCGGGGCCACCCCGAGCGACATGCATCAGGCGACCCGGCGCAATTCTGGACGCTGGAACAACGAACACATGCCTTTGATCACGCTGCAAACCCTGCCGGATTATGCCCGCCATGTGCTGGCGGCCGCGGAAAGCGCCGCCGCCTTCTATCCCGTTACCGCCGGGGTGCGGTTGCCGGGACTGGACCTGAGTGTCCACCTCGACCATGGCACGCTGGCGGAAGCCATGAGCCATGCCTTCATACCGGCCCCGGAAAATCCGTCTGCATCTGACGGCTGCCGCATTTTCGTCGCCCACCCGGCCATCGATGGCGTCCCCGCCCCGGCCACCTGGGGCCGAGGCGATTACAACCATCATGCCTTTGCCAACCGGCTGGAAGAGGCCGGATTGCGCGGCAGCTACTATCATGATCTCGACTTCTGGCAGTTCCATGATCCGCAACGCCATGTCGGGGCGCAGCTGATGATGTCGGCCGACGCCTTTCCGCCATGGGAACAAGGGGCGCCGCTGCGCGCCTTCCTGCATTGGGAATATGCGGCGCGCGGCATGCGGCTCACCCATGCCGGCACGCTGGGCATCGATGGCAAGGGCGTGTTGCTGGCGGGCTCCGGCGGAGCCGGCAAATCGGGAACGGTCGTCGCCGGCCTGCTCAATGGGCTCGATAGCGTCGGCGACGACTATGTGCTGATCGACCGGACCGAGGGGGTGACGGCCTATCCGCTGTTTGCCACGCTCAAGCAGGATCCGGAGGGCTTCAAGCGGCTGAAGCTGGAGGGTCGGCTAAATTCGTACCAACCGCTGAACTGGCAAGGCAAGCATGCCTTTCACATCAACGAGGTCGCGCCTCGACCAACTCCTGCAAGTCTGGACATTATTGCTTTGATAGTGCCCCATATCAGGGGAGGTGCGAGAAGCTCGGTCATGCCCATATCGCGCAAGGATGCCATGATCGCCTTGGCGCCGTCAGGAATCGTGCAGATGCCGGGCGAGCGGGAAGCGGGCTTTCGCTTTTTCAGCGAGCTTACCCGCGATCTGCCATGCTACCGGCTGTCGCTGGGGACCGAGCCGCGCGAGATCGCCGGCACGATTGCGGATTTCGTCCTTCGGGGCGCTGCATGAAGTTGAGCATCATTGTGCCGGTCTACAATCGGGAGATCTATGTCGTTTCGACGTTGCGGTCCCTGCTCAGGCAACGCGACGATGCCGATCTCGATATCATCGTTGTCGACGACGGCTCGACGGACAGCTCCGTTGAAGCACTCCGCGCCATCATGCGGGAAGCGTCGTGCATCCGCCTGTTCCAGCAGGCCAATCACGGCGTGGCCAACGCCCGCAACACAGGGCTGAAGCAGTTGCTGCCGCAAACCGAACTGGTGTCGTTCCTGGATTCGGACGACGTCTCGCCGGCTGGACGATTCAAGGCTGACCTACCCCTGTTCGCGGCCGACCCTGCGCTCGAGCTGACCTACTCGCTGATGACGCGCGTCGATGTCATGGACGACGAAACCCTCCAACCGGCACCGGGCGGCGCAGGTCCCACCGTGCGCGGCGTCAGCCTTAGCGCCGGGATATTCCGCAGGGCACTGATCGACCGTGCCGGTGCTTTCGACGAGGAGTTCCGGCAGGGCGAAGACGCCGACTATCTTCTGCGCATTTTCGAAACCAGCCCGAAGCACATTTTTCCCGACACCGTCGCGGTATACTACCGGCGCCACCCCGGCAATTTGACCAAGCAAAGGGATGTGGCGGTGCGCGAATATCTGCGTGTGATTCAGAAATCCTTGCGGCGGCGCAAGGCCGATCCGTCGCGGCGCCCGGTCGAGGGGCTTTTCGAGATCAAGCGCCCGGCAGAGTGGTGAAAGAATGAACAGATCACAGCCTGGAATGCGTGCTTGAAGCTGAGCGTGATCATGCCGGTCTACAACCGCGAACGCCATGTCGGCTCGGCGCTGCGCTCGCTGCTGAGGCAGCGCGATGCCGCCGATCTCGACATCATCGTTATCGATGACGGTTCGACCGACAGTTCGGTGGCGGTCGTGCGTTCGCTGATCGCGGAGGCGCCGTGCATTCGCCTTTTCCAGCAGCAGAATGCCGGGGTGACGCGGGCACGCAACGCGGGCTTGCGGCAATTGCTGCCGCAGACCGGGCTGGTATCGTTTCTCGATTCGGACGACATTTCCCCGCCGGGCCGCTTCAAGGCGGATCTGGCCTGTTTCGACGCAGACCCCACCCTCGAGCTGACCTATTCGCGCATGACGCTGGTCGACGACATAGATGACGATACGCTGGAGCCGACAGCCGACAGCCACTCGATGACGGTTCGCGGCATTCACCTGTCTCCCGCTATCTTCGTCCGGCGGTTGGTCGAACGCATCGGCAGCTTCGACGAGGATTTCCACCAGGCCGAGGACACCGACTATCTGCTGCGCACTTTCGAAAGCGGTCCGAAATTCACGATGCCCGACACTGTTGCGCTCTATTACCGGCGCCATCCCGGCAACATGACCAGGCAGGCCGATGTTCCTTTTCGCGAATTCATGCGCGCCGTCTACAAGTCGATGAAACGGCGCGAGGCCGACCGCTCCTTGCACCCTGTCGACGGCATCTTCGATTTCAAGGAACTTGCGAATTGGCGTTTCCTGTGATGGCCAGCTACGGCGTCGTCATTCCGGCCTTCAACGCGACCGCCACCATCGCCGAGACGCTGCGATCGGTCGCGGCCCAGACGGTCCAGCCCGACGCCATAATCGTAGTCGATGACGGCTCGACCGACGATACGGTCGCGGTGGTCAATGCGCTGGGCATGCCGGTGCGGGTGTTGCGCCAGGACAATGCCGGACCAGGCAGCGCCACCACCAGGGGCATCGCCGCGCTGGCGACGCCCTTCGTCGCCACGCTCGATGCGGACGATCTGTGGCTGCCGACCAAGATCGAAAGGCAGCTGGAGCATTTCGAGCGGTTTCCCGCGACGGCAGGCGTCTTTGCCCACTGGCGGACGTTTCGCGATGACAAGCCCGATGTGCAACAGGACGTGGCGGTGGCGGGCTGGTCGCGCACGACGATGATGATCCGCCGGGAGGTGGCCGAGGCCGTCGGTCCGATCATCGACCCGCAAGGCGGTCGCGGCGACATGGTCGACTGGATCGCCCGTGCCCGTGAGGCGGGCTTTGCGCTTGCCATGCTCGACGATGTCCTGACCTTGCGCCGCATCCGGCCCGACAGCATGTCCTATGGACGCGACCCCGTGCGCGACCGCGGTTATGTCGAAGTCGTAAGGCTGGCCATGCAAAGGCGAGCAGCGAAAAAGGCGAGCGCCGACTGATGGCCAATGCCATGCGCCGTATCGGCCGTCGGTTTCCGGACTATGGTTGGTCATGGCCCACTGGCGGCCTAGACCAGTTGCTGAAGGCCGCATTGCTCCCCGATGAAGAGGCGGCCGGGGGCTATGCGGCGCGCTGGCTCGATGAGAACGACATCGACCATGCTGCCTTCCGAGAGCATCGGCTGCTGGCCGCGATCTCCGACAAGTTCGGCCGCAAGCTCGCTGGGCATCCGGCCTATCCACGTCTTGTCGGCCTGCAAAAGATGCTGTGGACCAAATCGCGGCTGGCTGCGCGCGAGGCCGAGCCGGCGCTACAGGCCATGATCGACGCCGGCTGCGCGGTGATGCTTATCAAAGGCGCCAGCCGCATCGCCGTCAACGCGTCGGCGCAGCGCGGCCGGGTGGCGCATGACATCGACATGCTGGTGCGCCCGCAGGCCATGATTGCCGCCTTCGATGTGCTTAGCGAACGCGACTGGCAGATCGCCACCGGCGTCAGTCCGCAATATCTGCGCACCAGGCTGGCGTCCTTGCGTTCGATGAATTTTTTCAAGGGCAGTTTCGGCGACATCGACCTGCACCAGCTCGCTTATGACGGGTCGCAGCAAAGCGCGGAAGATGATCTGGCGATCTGGCAGCGGGCGCTGTCAGCCGATTTCAATGGCGTCCGCGTGCTTGTTCCCTCTCCGGCCGACCGCATGGCGCTCGCCATCGCACATGGCGGCCTCGATGCCCACACCCACAGCGACTGGCTGGTCGACTGTGCGGTCGCCATCGAGAGTGGCGCAGTCGACTGGGGCGTGTTCGCCGACGTCGTCGCCAAGCGGGGCCTCGCCGTCGCCGCGGCGGTGGCGCTCTCCTATCTCTGCCTGGAGATCGGCATCGCGGTGCCGGAGGCCGAACTTGCAAAGACGATTGAGTTGGCCGACCGCGCCGGCCTGTCGCGCTGGTCCTCGGTGCTGCAGGCCAAGCCGCGCACCGATTTCGGCGGCCTCGTTTGGCTGTCGCGAGGCTTTGCCAAGCAGTTGCGCCTCAAACGCAAGAAGGGCCGCCTGCAGCAGCCGACGCCCGCCGTCTGGCGCGGCAGGCCGACATTGCGCAAGGCAAGAGCGACGCCGGAACCGTTCGCGCTTTCCCAGCCCCTGCCGCGTCCGGACAGGACTGGAGAGATGGTGCTGGACGTCACCGTCAGGATCGTCGTTCCACCAATCCGGCGCCGCATCGAGATGGAAATCAATGCCGGCGGCGGCCATGTCGCCCGCCTGCGTTCCATGGTGATCAGCCGCGCCGGCGGCGGACGTGTGCTGCGCTTTCGCGGCAAGGTAACGGTGGACGACACCGGCCGGCCTCTGGTGATCGAGGCACGGCCATCGCGCCAGTTCCGCAACTGGGACAATGAGGCCGAAGTCGCCGCCTATGGCGCGCTGCCGTTCCAATTGCTGTCGGCAAGGTTTTCACCCACCTGAGAGCGGGTGGCTGTTTCCATGAAACGGTGAACCACTGTGGCCCTCTCAGACGCCATAGCGCTCGGTGCGGATGATTTCCGCTGGTATGCCGGCGTCGATCAGCGCCTGGGCAGCCGCCGAGACGAAGGCGTTCGACCCGCAGACGAAGGCGAGCGCCGGCGGCCGCGGCAGCCGCGTGAGCGCCTGCATGACCATTGCCGTGTCGATGCGCCTCGAATAGTCGGACGGGCGCCGTGCCGCCTCGCGCGTCAGCGTAAGCACCAGCTCGAACCCGTCGCGGCGGTCACCGAGACCGATCAGCTCGTCGCGGAAGATCACCTCGTCCCAGACCCGCACCGAAAACATCAGCGCCACCGGCACCGCCGATTTGCGCAAGGTTCGATGCCGCACCATCGCCATCAGCGGCACCACGCCGGAGCCGCCGCCGACCAGAAGCAGCGGCCCGCCATCCCCATCGGACCAGACGAAATGGCCGCCGAGCGGCCCGCGCAGTTCGATCTCGTCACCGACCGCGGCGATGTCGTGGAAGAAGGGCGAGACTTCACCGTCGTCGAGCTTCTCGATCGCCAGCTCGATCGTGGCGCCGCTCTCCGGCGCCGAGGCGATGGAATAGGAGCGGCGCGCCTGGTAGCCGTCAGGCGCCGTCAGCCTGACGTCGACATGCTGTCCGGCGCGATAGGCGAATGGCCGTGACAGCGCGAAGAAGAAACTGGTGACGCGTGGCGTCCGCTTTTCGATCCGGGTGATTTTCGCCGTCTGCCAGGGAGATTGCGGCGCTTCGCTCATGGATCGCCGCTATAGCGCTGCTCGCGCCACGGGTCGCCATAGATGTGATAGCCGCGCAATTCCCAGAAGCCCGGCTCGTCGCGCTCGGTGAACTGCAGCCCGTTCAGCCATTTGGCCGATTTCCAGAAATAGAGATGCGGCACCAGGAGCCGCGCCGGGCCGCCATGGTCGGCAGTGATCGGCTTGCCTTCATAAAGGAGCGCCACCATCGCCTTCCCCGCGGTGAGATCCTTGGCCGGCACGTTGGTGGTGTAGCCGTCATAGCCATGCGCCAGCAGGAAGCCGGTCGGCGCTTCGATGCCGGCATCGGCAAGGATGTCGTCGACCAGCACGCCTTGCCAGGCGGTATCGAACTTGGTCCAGGCGGTAACGCAATGGATGTCGCGCGTCATCTTGGTCAAGGGCAGCGCGTTGAACTCGGCCCAGTTCCACTTCTTGATCGGGCGTGGCCCGTGCCTGAGCGTGAACGACCAGTCCTCGGTGCGCACGCGCGGCGTCGGCCCCGCCGACAGCACCGGAAAGCCCTGTTCGAGATACTGACCGGGCGGAATGCGCGCATCGGTCTCCGTCGGAGGCTTTCGACCGGAGGAAAAACCGCGAGTGACCATTTGACTGTCCGTTTTTAGCAGGCCATTGCCGGCCTGCCGTAATGTTCTCGAAGATGTCGCGGCGGGCAACAGGAATTTCGGCGGCCGTGCGGCAGGCCTGTCGGTGGTCCGGCGAGCCTGCCATGATGTCTCAACCGGCGGCGAAGGATACGGCGACGAGGATTTGCGCGTCGCCGCGATCGATCAAAAGCAGCACCGACTTCCGGCCCGATCTGCCGGCCTCGGCGATCGCCTGGTTGGCTTGCCGCGCATTCCGCACCGGCGACTGGTCGACGGCGACGATGACGTCGCCCGGCTGCAGGCCGGCATTGGCGGCTGCCTTGTCCGGACGCTCGACCACGGCGCCACGCTGGTTCCGATCACAATGTCGTCAGCGGCCTTCGGTGCGCCTGAGATAGGTTGTGGCGATCTCGCGCATCCGGTTGCCGTCGAAGCTCGGCCCATGGCCGCCATGGCCGAGACGGACAGGCAGATCGAGGAGCCGCTGCATGGTACGGCGATAATCAGGCCGGCAGGAATCCGGCAGGTCGTCGATCAGCATGGAATCGTAGATGGCGTCGCCGGCAAAGAACAACCCGTCCGTCTCTTCGAACAAAGCGATCGAATCCGGCGAATGTCCGGGCAGATGCAGGACGCGGAACTGCCGGTCGCCGAGGTCGACGATGTCGCCCTCGTCCAGCGTGCGCGTCAGCGGCGCCGGCGGGATCTTGTAGTCGGCCGCCGTCCAGCCCGGCGCCGGCAATTTCGAAACGGCGCCGTCGAGATTGTTGAACATGTAGGCGTAGGTCACCTGATCGTTCATGGTCTCGAAATGCTCGGCACTGTGCCGCGGCCCGGCGCGCAGCGGAAACTCGTGCAGCGAGCCGACATGGTCGAGATGGATGTGGGTGGCGACAACGATGAGCGGCTTGCCCTCGGGCGTGTCGATTTCAGGCGCCAGCGGGCAGATGCCCATGCCGGTGTCGACCAGCAGGTCGGCGTCGCGTCCCCTGAAATGCCAGATGTTGGCGCGCACGAAATCATGCACGAACGGCTCGGTCAGCATCGTCGTGCGGTCGTCGATGATCGTCTTGCCGAACCAGTCGCCGACAACGCGCTCGCCACCAAAACGGGTGCCGCCAAAACGGCCGCCCATCAGACGAAGGGCTTTCCCACCTTGTATTTTTCCGGCACCAGCCGCTTCAGGTAAGCCATGCCCGCTTCCGACAGCTGGTTGACATCGGGCTTCATGAAATCGTCGGGCATATGGCGCGTCTTGCCGGCGACGTTCTTCAGCGGCACCTTCTTCAGCACGGTTTTCGTGCCGTCATATTGCAGCGCCACCGAGCCACCGCCTTCGCCGGCAACGGCAACCGCGAAGGCGCCGGCGTCGAAAGCCTCCCGCGCGTCGACGGCGCTGATCGCGCCGACATAGCCGCGCGGCATGTAGCCAAGCGCATCGACGCGGGCGCGCTTGCCCGGCAGGCCTTCGGCGAGCGCACGTTCCAGAGCTGACGGCAGGTCGCTGCCCGACAGTTTGACGTTGCCATGCGCGTCGCGCTCGAGCTTGTCCGGCGGCACCAGGCTTTCGACCAGCGCCTTGCCGTCGGCGGTGCTGACTCCTTCGGAGACGGCGACGATGCAACGCTTGTGGCGGTCGAGCGTGGCGCGCACGTCGTCGATGAAACCGGCGGCGGAGAACGGCCGTTCCGGCACGTAGACCAGATGCGGGCCGCTGTCGGGATCGAGCTGCCAGGCTGCAGCCGCCGCGGTGAGGAAGCCGGCATGCCGACCCATTACGATGCCGACATAGATGCCGGGCAATGCGCGGAAATCGAGATCGACGGACAGGAAGGCGCCGGCGACGAATTCGGCCGCCGAGATGAAGCCCGGCGTGTGGTCGTTTTCCTCGAGGTCGTTGTCGATGGTTTTTGGCGCATGGACGAAAGCAATGCTGCCGCCGGCGGCGTCGGTCAGAATCTGCTGCGTGCCCGACGTGTCGTTGCCACCGATGTAGATGAAAGCGTCGGCGCCGGCCTTCTTCAACCCGTTGAGGATGACTTCGCAATAGGCAGCGTCGGGCTTGTCGCGTGTCGAGCCGAGCGCGGCACTCGGCGTGCCGGCGATCAGCCGCAGCCGGTCCTCTGGGATGGCGGAGAGGTCGACATAGTTGCCGTCACGAATGCCGCGCACGCCGTGGAGCGAGCCCAGCACCTTGGCGCCGGGATGGCGCTTGCGGACTTCCAGCGTGGCCCCGACAACCGTCTGGTTGATGACGGCGGTCGGGCCGCCGCCCTGTGCGATGACAAACGTTCCAGCCATGCTCGATCTCTCCCGGCGCTGTGGTTTTCAAGGCACCTTGGCCTAGCTTGCCGCATCGCGCAACGGGAGTTTCCAGCGGCGCCAAACCGCCGCACAGGATCAGACGACCACGACCGGGTTCTTCTTGGAAACGCGGCTGTAGAGGTCGATGATATCCTGGTTGATCAGGCGCACGCAGCCCGACGACATCGCCTGGCCAATGCTCGCCCATTCCGGCGAACCGTGTATGCGGTAGCCGGTGTCCTTGCCGTCCTGGTAGATGTAGAGGGCGCGTGCGCCGAGCGGGTTGGTGAGGCCACCGGGCTGGCCGTTTTGCCATTTCACCAGTTCCGGCTTGCGCTGGATCATCTCCGGCGGCGGCGTCCAGGTCGGCCATTCCTTGCCGTACTGGATGTTGGCGCGGCCGGACCAGCGGAAGCCGTCCTTGCCGATGCCGACGCCGTAGCGGATGGCGTCGCCGCCCTCCTGCACCAGATAGAGCTTTCGCTCCTGCAGATGCACGACAATGGTGCCGGGCGCCTCGCCGGTCTCGTTGACGACGATCTGGCGGCGGAACTCCGGCTTGACCTTCTGATAGGGCACCGCCGGCACTTCGAAGCCGCCATCGTTGAGCGAGGCGTACATGACATCAGGGCCGGTGACGTTCTTGTCGACGCTGATCGCCGGACGGATCGGCCGCACCGAGCCGGTGACCGTGTCATCCAGCTGGAATTGCGGCAGCTCGAGCGTCGAAGTGCTGCAGCCGGCCATGCCGAGCAGCGTCATGGCGCCGGCCCCTGACAGGACGAAGCGGCGGGAATAGAGATGTTCGGTCTCGTTTGCGTCGCCATTTGCTGGCGGCGTCACATTCTGCGGCAACTCACGCATGCACCCAAACCCTACGCTGTCGGCGGGAAACACGGTCCGGCCGGATGGCAGGCAGTTTCGCCAAACATGGTTGAAAAAGGGTGAAGGCCCAACGACCGGTCTTAAGCCTGTGCCGCCAATAGCCGCAGCGATCTGGCGAAATGGTCCGCCGTGCATTTTTGGGAGAGGGCTCTTTACATTCCTCCGCACACGAGGATTTATCCTTTTCTTTGCGCTCAAGGAGACAAAGATGTCGTTCGAAAACTGGGCCGCCTTCGCCGCCGCCTCCACCGTTCTGCTCGTCATTCCCGGCCCGACCATTCTTCTGGTCGTGTCCTATGCGCTGGGCCAGGGCTGGCGCACCGCCTTGCCGATGGCCGTCGGCGTGGCGCTGGGCGACTTCACCGCCATGACCCTGTCGATGCTGGGCATCGGCGCGCTGCTGGCCGCGTCGGCGACCGTGTTCACCATTCTGAAGCTGATCGGCGCCTGCTATCTGATCTATCTCGGGGTAAAACTGTTTCGCGCCGGCGGCGCGCTCAAAGCCGAACCACGCACAGATGCCGTCTCGGCCGCCAAGATGATGGCGCACGCCTGGCTGGTCACCGCACTCAACCCGAAGAGCATCACCTTCTTCGTCGCCTTCCTGCCGCAGTTCCTCAACCGGGAAGCCGATTTCTGGACACAGATGCTGATCTTCGAAGCGACCTTCCTGGCGCTCGCCTTCGCCAATGCCTTCGGCTACGCGCTGGTTGCGGCGCGCGCCCGCAACGTCGTACGCAACCCCAAGGCGATCCGCATCTTCAACCGCACCGGCGGCACGCTGCTGGTCGGCGCCGGGATCGCCACGGTGGCGATGCGCTCGGGCAATTAGGAACTGCGGAGCATCAGGGCCGATATGGCAGTAAGAGATCCATTCGGCCTAATGTTTTCGGGCGCGACCGAGGCCGGGTTTTCACCCTACAGCCAGGCCGTTCATGAATTGCAATGCTTCGTCGGCGACCCGGTCGGCTCCGTTGACCGCGCCATATCGGCGGATCCCGGTTTCGTCATGGCGCATGTCTTCAAGGGGTATCTGTTCGGCCTCGCCACCGAACGCGAGGCAATGGCGGTCACCCAGGCATGCCATGCTGCGGCACTGCCGCTTGCCGCGACGCCGCGCGAACAGGCGCATGTGGCGGCCCTTGGCCACCTTGCCGAGGGACGCTGGCATGACGCCGCGCGCCTGCTCGAAGATATCGCCATCGACAACCCGCTCGACGCGGTGGCGTTGCAGGTCGGCCACCAGATCGACTTCTTCACCGGCAATGCCCGCATGCTGCGCGACCGTATCAGCCGCGCGCTGCCGTCCTGGCAGAGCGGCATGCCAGGTTACCACGCCATTCTCGGTATGCAGGCCTTCGGTCTCGAGGAGATGGGCGACTATATCAGAGCCGAAAGTTTCGGCCGACAGGCGATCGAGATCGAGCCGCGAGACGGCTGGGCGCAGCATGCGGTCGCCCATGTCATGGAGATGCAGAGCCGGCAACGGGACGGCATCGCCTGGATGCGCGCCAACCCCGGGGCGTGGACGAAGGAAAGCTTCCTGCAGGTGCATAATTGGTGGCATCTGGCGCTGTTCCACTACGATCTCGGCGAGACCGACGAGGTGCTCAAGCTCTATGACGGGCCGATCTATGGCGAGCGTTCGACGCTGGCGCTGAACATGGTCGACGCCTCTGCGATCCTGTGGCGGCTTTATCTCGGCGGTGTCGATGTCGGCGACCGCTGGGCAGCGCTCGCTACCAACTGGGCGCCGAAGGCTGGAGCCGGCAATTACGCCTTCAACGATGCGCATGCGATGATGGCATTCGTCGGCGCCGGTCTCGAAGCGCCGGTCAAGATCTTGCTCGAAGCCCAGCACGAGGCGATGCGCGGCAGCGACGACAACGCCGCCTTTACCCGGGATGTCGGCCAGCCACTGACGGAAGGCATCAAGGCATTCGGCGAGGGCAATTACAGCGAAGCGGTGCGCCTGATCCGACCGGTCCGCGCCATTGCCCATCGCTTTGGCGGCAGCCACGCCCAGCGCGATGTGATTGATCTCACGCTGATCGAGGCGGCGTTGCGCGCCGGCGACACGGCGCTTGCCTGGGCGTTGACGGCCGAGCGCGCACTGGTCCGGCCGGACAGTCCGCTGTCGGCGCTGTTTTCGCAACGCGCCGCCAATTTGTCAGAGAATTGACCCGCGGCGGATCTTGTTTTAAAAACTGGCAAGCCAGATTTTTTCGAGACCCGAAAAAATTAATGGCAATGGGAGGAATGCATGTATCTCGGCCTCGATCTCGGCACGTCGGGCGTCAAGGCGCTGTTGATCGATGCCGGGCAGAAGATCATCGGCTCCGGCCATGCTTCGCTTGACGTATCGCGGCCGCATCCCGGCTGGTCCGAACAAAACCCCGCCGACTGGATCCGCGCCTGCGAGACGGCCATCGCCGAGCTGAAAACGTCGCACCCGAAAGAGCTTGCCGCGGTCAAGGGCATCGGCCTTTCCGGCCATATGCATGGCGCCACCTTGCTCGATGCCGGCGACCAGGTGCTGCGCCCCTGCATCCTGTGGAACGATACGCGCAGCCACGCTGAGGCCGCCGCGCTGGATGCCGACCCGCGCTTTCGCCAACTCACCGGGAATATCGTCTTCCCCGGCTTCACGGCGCCGAAACTCGCCTGGGTGAAGAACAATGAGCCCTCCGTCTTCGCCAAAGTGGCGAAGGTGCTTTTGCCGAAGGATTTCCTGCGGCTGTGGCTGACCGGCGAGCATATCTCAGAAATGTCCGACTCGGCCGGCACCTCCTGGCTCGATGTCGGCAAACGGCGCTGGTCCCCCGAGTTGCTTGCGGCGACATCGCTCGACGAAAGGCAGATGCCGTCGCTGGTCGAAGGCACGGAGAAGGCCGGAGCCTTGCGCGCCGAACTGGCCGCCAGCTGGGGCATAGCATCGGGCACCCCGGTTGCCGGCGGCGCCGGCGACAATGCTGCTTCGGCCTGCGGCATGGGCACGGTCGGCGCCGGCCACGCTTTTGTGTCGCTGGGCACATCTGGCGTGCTGTTTGCTGCCAACGCTTCCTACCTGCCCAATCCGGCAAGCGCGGTGCACACCTTCTGCCATGCCCTGCCCAACACCTGGCACCAGATGGGGGTCATCCTGTCTGCGACCGATTCGCTGAACTGGCTGTCGGAGATTTCAGGCAAGAAGGCCGGTGAATTGACCGCCGAACTTGGCGATGTGCTGAAAGCGCCGAGCGGGGTGTCGTTCCTGCCCTATCTCTCGGGCGAGCGCACGCCGCACAATGATTCCGCCATTCGTGGGTCCTTCACCGGACTGGCGCATGAGTCGAGCCGCGCGGTGCTGACGCAGGCCGTGCTTGAAGGCGTCGCCTTCGCATTCCGCGACAGTCTCGAAGCCTTGAAGACCGCCGGCACGGATTTGACGCGGGTGACGGCAATCGGCGGCGGCTCGCGCTCGCGCTACTGGCTGAAGGCGATCGCTACGGCGCTGCAGGTGCCCGTGGACATTCCGGCCGACGGCGATTTCGGTGCTGCCTTTGGCGCGGCGAGGCTTGGTCTGATCGCGGCGACAGGGGCTGATCCGCTGGCGGTGTGCACGGCGCCGAGGACGGATGCGACGATCGAGCCGGATGCTGCGCTTGGCGGGGCGTATGCCGATGCGTACCAGCGCTACCGGGCGCTATACCCGGCGATCAAAGGCATGACCGCGTGAGTCGGCGCGAGGCACCCCCCTCTGCCCTGCCGGGCATCTCCCCCGCAAGGGGGGAGATCGGCAGCGTCGGCGGGTATGCCAGTCTTGTAAGGTGGGTGATTAGCGAAGGCGTGGATGCCAGCCAATCTCCCCCCTTGCGGGGGAGATGCCCGGCAGGGCAGAGGGGGGTGTCTCGCGCCACCCTTAATCGATCACTGCGCCGGCACCTTGTCCAGAAACCCGGTGACGCTCTTCAGGCGCCCATTTTCGACAACACCGATATCGGTGCCTTCGATAACCGACGGCACGCCTTCCGGCCCAAGATTCCACGAGAAGCGGATGCGGTCGCCAAACCCGTCCGGCGTACCCTTCAGCGAGAACCGGAAGCCGGCGAAGCGCTGCTGTACGCCGTCGATCAGCCCAGCAACGCCGGCGTGGCCGTCGCCCTGCATGAGCGGATCGCGGTAGCTGACGTCTTCGGTGAAGGTGGCCTTGAGCAGTTCGGCACGGCGATCCGCATCGGCCTCGTTCCAGGCGGTGATGTAGTTCTGGGCGATCGTATTGAGGTCGGTCATGGTCTGTCTCCTTCGTTGAGTGGCTTTGACACGAGGCTTTTCACCCCAAGCGAGAGCGAAACCAATTACGCCTGAGGTAATCAGGGTGAACTATTCGAGAGAGGACAGAAATCATGAGCAGCGGATTTTTCGGCGACATCAAAGCGATCAAGTATGAGGGGCCGGATTCCACCAATCCGCTGGCCTACCGCTTCTACAATCCCGACGAGGTGGTGGCCGGCAAACGGCTGGAAGACCATCTGCGCTTCGCCGTCGCCTACTGGCATTCTTTCGCCTGGCCGGGCGGCGATCCCTTTGGCGGCCAGACCTTCGACCGGCCCTGGTTTCCCAAGGCTGGCGGCGTCGACACGATGGAACTGGCCAAGCTGAAAGCCGACGTCGCCTTCGAGATGTTCTCGCTGCTCGGCGCGCCCTATTTCTGCTTCCACGACGCCGACGTGCGGCCGGAAGGCAAAGATTTCTCCGAAAGTGCCGCGCGGCTCGACGAGATCGCCGACTATTTTGCCGCCAAGATGAAGAAGACCGGCGTCAAACTGCTCTGGGGCACGGCCAACCTGTTCTCCAACCGCCGCTTCATGTCGGGCGCCGCCACCAATCCCGATCCGGATGTCTTCGCCTATGCGGCGGCGACGGTGAAAAGCTGCATCGACGTCACGAAGCGGCTGAAGGGCGAGAATTATGTACTGTGGGGCGGGCGCGAGGGCTATGAAACGCTGCTCAACACTGATCTTGCTCGCGAGCAGGAGCAGGCCGGGCGCTTCCTCAGTCTCGTCGTCGACTACAAGCACAAGATCGGCTTCAAAGGCACGATCCTGATCGAGCCGAAGCCGCAGGAGCCGACCAAGCATCAGTACGACTACGACGTTGCCACGGTCTACGGTTTCCTCAAGCGCTTCGGGCTGGAGAAGGAAGTGAAGCTGAACATCGAGCAGGGCCACGCGATTCTTGCCGGCCATTCCTTCGAGCACGAGCTGGCGCTGGCCAATGCGCTCGGCGTCTTCGGCTCGATCGACATGAACCGCAACGACTACCAGTCGGGCTGGGACACCGACCAGTTCCCCAACAATGTGCCGGAGATGGCGCTGGCCTATTACCAGGTGTTGCAGGCCGGCGGCTTCAAGACCGGCGGCACCAATTTCGACGCCAAGCTGCGCCGCCAGTCGCTCGACCCGCAGGACCTGCTGATCGGCCATATCGGCGGCATGGATTCCTGCGCACGAGGTCTCAAGGCAGCCGCCAAGATGGTCGAGGACAAGGCGCTGTCGGGTCCGCTGGCCGAGCGCTATGCCGGTTGGAACACGGCCGAGGGCAAGGCGATGCTGTCGGGCAAGCGCTCGCTGGAAGACATCGCCGAGCGCGTGGTGAAGAAGAAGATCGAGCCGCAGCCACGCTCCGGCCGCCAGGAGTTGCTGGAAAACATCGTCAACCGCTACGTCTGAGGGCGGAAAGCCGATTCGTTGTGCTCAAGGGTGGCTGGATAACATTCCGGCCGCCCCGGAATGGGGTTTGCGCAAGACCCTATCCGACGACAAGGGTTTGCCCTTTGGCGCCCCTCAATGACCTCGCTCTTGCCTTCAAACTGCCGTCACGTATCTCGTATAAGGATGCGGTTGTGGCGGGTGAAAAGGAAGGAGGCGAACCGATATGCAGCATGAACGCGAAATCAACGCCCTGCTCTCATCCGGCGAGACCGGATCGATCATCGACCGGCTGATGGCGCTGCCGCGGCCGACCGACAGCGTGAAAAACGAATGGGATCGTGCTGTCAGCAGCCGATTTGAAGTCCGTCTGGCGAGGCAGATGCGCTCGCAGATGGACGCCGGCAGCGATCGACAGAACGCAGCCTGATCTCCCTTTGTCTGTGCATGTCGTAATCCCAAAACCGCGACACACTTTTGGGCGACATGCATCAACCTCGGCGCAGCCTGACCGGGGCTTCGCCGAACGCTCTTGAAAACGCTCTGGAAAATGCCGCGGCGGACGAGAACCCCGTCCGCCCGGCAATATCCGCCATGGCGATCCGCGTGTCGACCACCAGCCGCCGCGCCGCGCCCAGCCGAAGCCTGAGATAATATGCGCCCGGCGTCTCGCCGATCGACTTGCGAAAAATGCTCTCCAATGTCCGCGCCGTCACCCCGGCGCGTTTTGCCACCGCGTCGATGGTCAGCGGCTGGTCGACATGCGATTCCATCAGCCGGATAGCCTGCGCCAGACGCGGGTCGTAGCCGTCGAGCCGGCCGAGCGAGACCAGCGGCTGCGCGTCGGTCGCGGCGCGCGCCTGGTCGTAGATGAAGACGCTGGCGACATCGAGCGCGACGGCCATGCCGAGCCGGGTGCGGATCAGATGCAGCATCAGGTCGAAGGTCGGCGACGCCCCGCCCGAGGTGAACACCGGTCCGTCGATGACGTAGCGGTCCGGACGCACGTCGACGCCGGGAAAGGCGGAGGAAAAATCCTCCATGTCTTCCCAATGGGTGGTGGCGCTGCGGCCTTCGAGGAGGCCGGCGCGCGCCACCAGCCATGTGCCGGCCTCGACGCCGCCGCAGGCGCGAGCCGCGCGGGCCGCTCGCCGTAATCCGGAAAGCAGAGCCGATGTCGCGTAATTCTGGGTGCCGAAGCCGGCGACGACGACAAGCACGTCGGTCGGCTCGGCCGCATCGAAGCGGCCCCTGACCGCCACCGGCAGGCCGCATGTGGTGACCGGCGCCTCGCCGGTGACCGAGACCAGTTTGAAATCGAACAGCGTCTCGCCTGAGATGCGGTTGGCGGCGCGCAGCGGGTCGACGGTCGACGCCACGCACATGATGGACGAGCCTGAAAACACCAGCAGCGTCACCTTGAGCGGCGATCGCTCAGCGCGAAAGATGGTCGGTTTTTCGCTTTTGATCACGAGAGCTTCGTAAATTGCAAAACAGTTTCCGGCAAGTCGGTCATTGTTAGGGTCTGTTTCTATGGGGAGGAGATGTCCATGCCGCTCGCGATGAACCGTGAGGTTTTCATTACCTGTGCCGTGACCGGGTCCGGCGGCTCGCAGGACCGCTCCCCGCATGTGCCACGCTCGCCCAAGCAGATCGCCGATTCGGCGATCGATGCGGCCAAGGCCGGTGCCGCCATCGTCCACTGCCATGTCCGCGACCCCGAGACCGGCAAGCCGCGCCGCGATGTCCATCTCTACCGCGAAGTGACGGACCGCATCCGCGCGGCAGAAGTCGATGTGATCCTGAACCTGACCGCCGGGATGGGCGGCGACATGGTGTTCGGCTCACCGGAAGCGCCGCTGCCGCTCAATGAAAAAGGCACCGACATGGGCGGCGCCACCAACCGCATGGAACATGTGCGCCAGTGCCTGCCGGAAATCTGCACGCTGGATTGCGGCACCATGAACTTCGCCGAGGCCGATTATGTCATGACCAACACGCCCGGCATGCTGCGCGCAATGGGCGGCATGATGACGGCGCTCGGCGTCAAGCCGGAGATCGAAGCCTTCGATACCGGCCACCTCTGGTTCGCCAAGCAGCTGGTCGAAGAAAAGGTCTTGAATCCCGACGCGCTGGTGCAGCTCTGCATGGGTGTGCCGTGGGGGGCGCCGGACGACCTCAACACCTTCATGGCCATGGTTAACAACGTGCCGTCGACCTGGAACTGGTCGGCCTTCGCCATCGGCCGCAACCAGATGGCCTATGCAGCCGCTGCAGTGCTCGCCGGCGGCAATGTCCGCGTCGGTCTCGAAGACAATCTCTGGCTCGACAAGGGCGTGCTGGCCACCAATGCGCAGCTCGTCGAGCGCGCGGCCAGCATCGTTACCAATCTCGGCGCCAGGATTTTGGGGCCGGAGGAAGTGCGCAGGAAGCTCAACCTCACCAAGCGGGCGCCGATCGCAGCGGCTGCTTAAGACGGGAGCGGATCATGGCTACCGTCAAATTCACTGCGATGAAGGATGGCGACAGGCAAGACTATGAGTTCCTGACCGCCCATGAGATCGACTATGCCGCCAGGACCGGCGAGCGGCTGCTCGACGCACTGGTGCAACTCGACGAAGGCCTGTCGGGCTACAAGATCACCAGGCTCGGCCATTCGCTGCAAGCGGCGACGCGGGCCTGGCGCGACGGCGCCGACACCGACTGGATCGCCTGCGCGCTGCTGCACGACATCGGCGACATCTACGCACCGTACAATCACGACGAATACGCCGCCTCGATCCTGAAACCTTTCGTGCGCGAGCAATGCACCTGGGTGGTGGAAAAGCATGGCGACTTCCAGCGGCTCTATTACGCGCATCATCTCGGCGGCAACCGCCATGCTCGCGACCGCTTCGCCGGCCATGCCTATTTCGACGATTGCGACCAGTTTTGCGAACGCTGGGACCAGTCGAGCTTCGACCCGGACTACGACACGCTGCCGATCGAATTCTTCCGGCCCTTCGTGCTCGAAGTCTTCGCCCGCAAGGCCTACGACCCCTCCGTGATCCGCGTTGGCGAGCGCGTGCCTCTCATCGACCCTCAAACCGCCAAGACAAAAACCGGAGCCTGACCATGAGCATCATCAACAAGGCAGCCGCCATTGGCGGCGGTGTCATCGGCGCCGGTTGGGTGGCGCGGTTGCTGCTCAACGGCATCGATGTGTCGATCTTCGATCCGGACCTGGAAGCGTCGCGCAAGGTCTCGGAAGTGATGAAGGGCGCGCGCCGCGCCTACAGGCAGATGGTTCCCGGCGGCCTGCCCAGGGAAGGCAGACTGACCTTTGCCAAGACCATCGCCGAGGCGGTGGCTGACGCCGATTTCATCCAGGAGAGCGTGCCGGAGCGGCTCGACCTCAAACACCGCGTACTGGCCGAGATCGATCTCTACGCGCCGGCCAACGCCATTGTCGGCTCGTCCACCTCGGGCATCAAGCCGACCGACATGCAGGTGGCGATGAAGAAGCATCCGGAGCGTCTGGTTGTCGGACATCCCTTCAACCCGGTCTATCTGCTGCCGCTGGTCGAGATCGTCGGCGGCGAACAGACCTTTCCAGAGGCGATCGAGGTCGCAAAGGAGATCTATGCATCGATCGGCATGAAGCCGGTGGTGATCCGCAAGGAGATCGAGGCCTTTGTCGGCGACCGCCTGCTCGAAGCGGCCTGGCGTGAGGCGCTGTGGCTGATCAAGGACGGCATCTGCACCGTTGAGGAACTCGACGACATCATGCGCTATGGCTTCGGCCTGCGCTGGGCGCAGATGGGCATGTTCCAGGTCTATCGCGTCGCCGGCGGCGAAGCCGGCATGCGCCACTTCATGGCGCAGTTCGGGCCGTGCCTGAAATGGCCGTGGACCAAGCTTATGGACGTGCCGGAGTTCAACGACGAGCTGGTCGATCTTATTGCCACCCAGTCGGACGACCAGGCGCACGGCCTGTCGATCCGCGAACTGGAAAGGATCCGCGACGACAATCTGGTCGCGATCATGGATGCTCTGTCGAAACAGAACAAAGGCAAGGGCTGGGGCGCCGGCGCCTTGCACAAGGACTATACCAAGCAGTTGGCCAAGCTGGCGGCGAAGAAGCCGGCCGCATCCAGGGCCGCAGAAAAGGCCAAGGCATCGAAGCCGGTGAAGAAGGCGGAAAAGCCGAAGAAAAAGAAGAAGGGCTGAGGACCATGGATTTCGGTCTTTCGGAGGAACAGAAGCTCATTGTCGAGACGACGCGCGCGTTCGTCGAGAATGAGCTTTACCCGCATGAACGCGAGGTCGAGCGCACCGGCGTGCTGCGCCGCGAGTTGATCGAGGAGATCAAGGTCAAGGCAATCGAAGCCGGGCTCTATGCGGCCAACATGCCGGCCGATGTCGGTGGCGCCGGCCTCGATACGGTGACCTGGCTGCTCTACGAGAAGGAACTCGGCCGCGCCAACTATGCGCTGCACTGGACCTGCGTCGCGCGCCCCTCCAACATCCTGCTCGCCGGCACGCCCGAGCAGCGCGAAAAGTACCTGTTCCCGTGCATCCGCGGCGAGAAGTGGGACTGCCTGGCGATGACCGAGCCCGGCGCCGGCTCCGACCTGCGAGGCATGAAGGCGACCGCGGTGCAGGACGGCCACGACTGGGTCCTTAACGGCACCAAGCATTTCATCTCCCATGCCGATCTTGCCGATTTCGCGATTTGTTTCATGGCTTCGGGCGAGGAAGAAACGCCGCGCGGCAAGCGCAAGAAGATCACCGCCTTCTTCGTCGACAAGGGCACCAAGGGGTTCACCGTGCGCGACGGCTACCGCAACGTCTCGCATCGCGGCTACACCAACGCCATCCTCGAATTCGACGATTGCCGCCTGCCGGCAAGCCAGGTGCTGGGTGAGGTCCACCAGGGCTTCGACGTCGCCAATTCCTGGCTCGGCGCCACGCGCCTGCAGGTCGGCGCCACATGTCTCGGCCGCGCCGAGCGGGCGCTCGGCCACGCCATCGAATACTCGGCGCAACGCCAGCAGTTCGGCCAGCAGATCGGCAAGTTCCAGGGCGTGTCGTTCAAACTCGCCGACATGGCGACCGAATTGAAGGCGGCGGACCTGATGGTGTTCGAAGCCGGCTGGAAGTACGATCAGGGCACCGTCACCGATCAGGACATGGCCATGGCGAAGCTGAAGGCTACCGAAATGCTCGCCTTCGTTGCCGACGAAGCCATCCAGATCCATGGTGGCATGGGGCTGATGGACGACCTGCCGTTGGAACGCATCTGGCGCGACGCCCGCGTCGAGCGCATCTGGGAAGGGACATCGGAAATCCAGCGCCACATCATTTCGCGGGCGCTGCTGCGCCCGTTCGGGGCATAACCCATGCACAAGCTTGAGCGTCTGTTGCGCCCAAAATCCATCGCGGTGTTCGGCGGGGCCCAGGCCGCCGCCGTCGTCGCCCAATCGATCAAGATGGGCTTTGCCGGCGAAATCTGGCCGGTGCATCCGAACAAGGACGAGGTCGCCGGCCGCAAGGCCTATCGCTCGGTCGCCGAATTGCCCGGGGCGCCCGACGCTGCCTTTGTAGGCGTCAACCGGCATCTCACCATCGACGTGATCAAGGCGCTGGCCGAGCGTGGCGGCGGCGGCGCCGTCTGTTTTGCCGCGGGCTTTCTCGAGACCGAGGCCTATGACGACGATGGCGAGCGGCTGCAGGCCGAACTGGTGGCCGCGGCCGGCCAGATGCCGATCATCGGCCCGAACTGTTATGGCCTGATCAACTACGCCGACGGCGCGCTGTTGTGGCCCGACCAGCATGGCGGCATCCGGCTGCCCGAAGGCGCCAAGGGCGTCGCCATCATCACCCAGTCCTCCAACATCGCCATCAACATGACGATGCAGAAGCGCGGCCTGCCGATCGCCTTCCTGATGACGGCCGGCAACCAGGCGCAGACCGGCCTCTCCGAAATGGCGCTCGGCCTGATCGAGGACGAGCGCGTCACCTCGCTCGGCCTGCACATCGAAGCCTTCGATTCGGTAGCCGGCTTCGAGAAGCTGGCCGCGCGCGCGCGCGAACTGAAGAAGCCGATCATCGCCATGAAGGTCGGTCGCTCCGAACAGGCGCGGCAGGCGACGGTCTCGCACACGGCATCGCTGGCTGGCTCGGACGCTGCCTCGGGCGCTTTCCTGCGGCGGCTCGGCATTGCCCGCGTCGATTCCATCCCCGCCTTCATCGAGGCGCTGAAGCTGCTGCATGTCACCGGGCCGCTGCCCGGCTATCGTCTGTCGTCGATGAGCTGCTCCGGCGGCGAAGCCTCTGTCATGGCCGACAGCGCCGAAGGCCGCTGGGTCAATTTCCCGGAGCTCACCAGGAAGCACCGCGCCCATGTCAAATCGACGCTCGGGCCGCTGGTCGCGGTCGCCAACCCGTTGGACTATCACACCTTCATCTGGAACAACGAGCCGGCGATGACCGCAACCTTCACCGCCATGGTGTCGGGTGGCTTCGACCTCAACATGCTGGTGCTCGATTTCCCGCGCCCCGACCGCTGCTCGGTCACCGACTGGTGGGCGACGCTGCGCGCCTTCGAATCGGCGCTGAAGACCAACAAGGCGCATGGTGCGATCGTCTCCTCGCTGCCGGAGAACCTGCCGGAGGAATACACCGCCGAACTGATGGCGCGCGGCATGGTGCCGTTGTTCGGCATCTCCGAGGCCATGGATGCCGCAGGTGCGGCAGCCTTCATCGGCTGGGCCTGGGCCGAGCCGCAGGCGCAGTCTATCGACACGTCGGCTGCAGGTGCGGCCGGAGGTGACCATGTCACCCCTGACGAGGCCGAAGCCAAGGCGCGGTTGATCAAGGCCGGCTTGCCTGTGCCGAAGGCAGAACGTGCCGCCAATGCTGTCGAGGCCGTCATCTCATCGATGGCGCTCGGCTTCCCGGTGGCGCTGAAGGCGCTCGGAGTCACCCACAAATCGGAAGTCGGCGCGGTCAGGCTGAACCTCAAGGACGCCGAATCCGTGAGCACGGCGGCGCATGATCTGCTGCCGCTCGGCACCGGCCTCTATGTCGAGCGCATGGTGCGCGACGGCGTTGCCGAACTGATCGTCGGCTTCACCCGCGACCCGATGTTCGGCGCCGTCATGACGCTGGGCACCGGAGGCGTGCTGGTCGAGCTGTTGCGCGACAGCGTCACGCTGATGCTGCCGGCGACGCGCGACGACATCGAGGCGGCCCTGCGTGGCCTTAAACTGTTTCCGCTGCTGGACGGCTATCGTGGCCGGCCCAAGGCCGATGTCGGGGCTGCCATCGACGCCATCGCGGGCATTGCCGGCTTCGTGCAGACGAATGCCGGAGAGATCGAGGAACTCGACATCAACCCGCTGATCGTCTGCGCCGAGGGCAAGGGCGCCTGGATCGCCGACGCGCTGCTGGTGCTGGGAGAGAAGAAGAATGTCTGACGTCATTTCCACCCGCCGCGAGGGCACCATCCTCGAGGTCACGCTCGACCGGCCCAAGGCCAACGCCATCGACCTCAAGACCTCGCGGCTGATGGGCGAGACCTTCAAGGCGTTCCGCGACGATCCCGGATTGCGCGTCGCCATCGTCAAGACCGCCGGCGACAAGTTCTTCTGCGCCGGCTGGGATTTGAAGGCAGCCGCAGGTGGCGACGCGGTCGACGGCGACTATGGCGTCGGCGGTTTTGCCGGCCTGCAGGAGCTGCGCGACATGAACAAGCCGATCATTGCCTGCGTCAACGGCATGGCGGTGGGCGGCGGCTTCGAGCTGGCGCTGTCCTGCGACCTCATTTTCGCCTCCGACCATTCCTCCTTCGCCCTGCCCGAAATCCGCGCCGGCACGCTGGCTGATGCCGCGACGATCAAGCTGCCCAAGCGCATTCCCTACCATGTCGCCATGGACCTTCTGCTCACCGGCCGCTGGATGGATGTGGCGGAAGCGTATCGCTGGGGGCTGGTCAACGAAGTGCTGCCCAAGGACAAGCTCGAGGAGCGCGTCTGGGAGATCGCCCGGCTGCTCGCCGGCGGTCCGCCACTGGTGTTTGCCGCGATCAAGGAGACGGCGCGGGTGGCCGAGGCGCTGACCTTCCAGGACGCGATGAACCGCGTGACGCGCCGGCAATTGGCGACGGTCGATGCGCTTTATGGCTCGGAGGACAATATGGAAGGGTTCCGGGCTTTTGCGGAAAAGCGCGACCCGATGTGGAAGGGGAAGTAGCCTCTTTACCCTCCCCTCGATGGGGAGGGTCGGACCGAAGGTCCGGGGTGGGGTGATGCGCCACCACCCCCCACCCGCCGCTTCGCGGCGACCTCCCCCATCAAGGGGGAGGTAAAGGAGCTGCATGACCGACTACAAAACCCTCATCGACGCCGAGACCTGGGCCTTCATCGAGAAGACCAACTCCTACTATCCTCCCGACACGATCGACTACACCATCGCCCAACAGCGTGCGATCTATGACAGGATGTGCCGCGAGTTTTTTGCCGGCTATCCCGATGGCGTGACGGCGGAAACGACAATCATTGCCGCCCACGACATCCCGATCCGCATCTATCGCTCTGCCTCACCCAACCGGGACGCGATGGTGCTTTACATCCATGGCGGCGGCTTCATCCTCGGTGGGCTGGACAGCCATGACGATGTCTGCGCCGAGCTGTGCGCCCGGACCGGCTTCGAAGTGGTCTCCATCGGCTACCGGCTGGCGCCAGAGCATCTGCACCCTGCCGCCTTCGACGATGCGCTGCATGCCTTCGAATGGGCGGCCTCGAACTACGACTGCCCTATTTTGCTCTGCGGCGACAGCGCCGGCGGCAATCTCTGCGCGGCTGTCGCCCACGCAACGCGCAGCCATGCCAAAAAGCCGATCGGCCAGGTGCTGATCTATCCCGGCCTCGGCGGCGACCGTTCGCAAGGCTCCTATTTGACGCATGCGGAAGCGCCGATGCTGACGGTGCGCGATCTCGACTTCTACAGGGATATCCGCACCGGCGGCGTCGATGGGACCGGCGACATCACTTTGTATCCAATGGCCGACGCAGATTTTACCGGCCTGCCACCGACAGTGCTGATCACCGCTGAGTGTGACCCACTGTCGTCGGACGGCGAGGCCTATCGCGACCGCGTCCTCGCTGCCGGCGGCCATGCCACCTGGTTCGAGGAGCCGGGACTGGTGCACGGCTATCTCCGGGCCAGGCACACGGTTGGCCGGGCCCGCGCCTCCTTCAGCCGCATTGTCGAGGCGGTTTCCGTGCTGGGCAAGGGCGACTGGATCTGGTGATCCGGCTCAACCGCGGACAAAGGCGATCAGCGCCTCGGCCATGCGATCGTTGAACTCCCGGCGAAAGCGGTTTTTCTTCAGCCATTCCGGATTTGAGCCGACGGTCTTGTTGGCATCGACGACAATACCTTTGCCGTCGACGATGAAATAGTCGATGGCGCCGAAATCCAGATTGAGCCTTTGCCGCACCGCCAGCACCTCCGGCGGGACGGCGCCGCCCACCTCATTGCTCAGGATTTTTGAGCCGGCGCACAACACATCGTCGTAGACCTGCCGCATGTTGACCTCGGCACCGAGCAGGAACATGTAGCGGTGCTTGACGATGGGCAGGTCGAGCGTATCGAAAGCGAACTTTTCCACCATCAGGCGATTGTTGCGCCATACATCCCGCGGAACCTCGCCGATCGTCTGGTAGACCTTATAGGGCGGGCACAGGCGGTCCTTGTAGCCGGGTTCGAAGAGCTTGCGGATGGCATGCGCGCTCCTGGTCAGGCCGTTGCGATGCTGCCACCAGCGCTGCTCTGGTCGGCCCCTGGAGTTGAGGACCGTCTTGACGACAACCGGCCCCTCGTGGCTGTCGCCTGCCTCCAGCTTCAGTGTCGAATAAAGGTGCCGGTGGATGGACAGCGCGCGGCCATTGATGGTGCGGTCGTAGAGGTGGCCGAGCCCGCGGTACGTTGGCGGCACGACTGTCAGGTCGACATGCAGAAAGGCCACCGGCGCCCGATCTCGGCCGGCTGGCCGGTCGAGCAGGCGCACTTTCAATCCAGCCTGTTCCAGGTAAGGCAGCAACTGCGCGATGCTATAGCTCCGCACCAGTCGGAAATTGCGCAGGCTCTCTACATAGACATCGAGATCGGCGGCAGACACCGAACGCTATTCCTTGATATCGACGCCCGAGAAATCATGGTGATCAAAGGGGTCCATGACATAGCCCGTCACCTGTTCGCGCATCGGCATCGAGACCACGGAGTGGGCGATAGCGACCCACGGCATCTGCTCCCTGAAGATCGTTTGCGCCTGCGAATAGAGTTTTGCGCGGGCAGCGGGATCGACGATCCCGGCTGCCTGCTTGAGCAGATCGTCGAAGGCCGGAAAACACCAGTTGGCACGATTGGTGGTGCCGACGCCGGCACAGCCAAGCGGCACCGACAGGAAGTTGTCGGGGTCGCCATTGTCGCCGGTGAAGCCGAACAGCATGGCGCCGTCGCGGTCGCGTGACTTCGAGCGCGCAAGGTATTCTGTCCACTCATACGTCACGACTTCCACGTTGACACCGATCTTTGCCAGGTCGGACTGGATCATTTCGGCCATACGCTGCGCATTCGGGTTGTAGGGACGCTGCACCGGCATCGCCCAGATCTTCATGTGCAGGTCTTTTACGCCGGCATCGGCGAGCCCCTGCCTGGCGGCAGCGGGGTCGAAGACATGATTGGGGCTCGTCTTGTCATAGGCCCAGGAGGTCGGCGGCAGCGGATTGCGTGCGACTTCACCGGTGCCGCGGAACACGACGTCGACCAGCGCCTGCGTGTCGATGGCAATGGCGATCGCCTTCCTCACCCTTGGATCGTCGAAGGGCTTCTGCAAGGTGTTGAAGGCGAGGTATCCCGTATTGAGGCCCTCCTGCCGCATGACCTTGATTCCGGGCGTCGCCTTGATCGCCTCCAGGTCGGCCGGATTTGGATAGGGCATGAGATCGCATTCGCCGGCGCGCAGCTTTTCCATGCGAATGCTGGCATCGGTGGCAATGGCGAAGACGAGATCGTCGATCTTCGGCTTGCCGCGCCAGTAGTCCGGATTGGCCTTGTAGCGGATGACTGCATCCTGCTGGTAGTCGACAAGCTGGAACGGACCCGTCCCGACCGGCTTCAGCGCCAAGTCGAGAAGCCGCTTCTCTGCGACGAGCTTGTCGGCATATTCCTTGGAAACGACCGAAGCGAAATCCATCGCCAGGTCGGCAAGCATCGGCGAATGCGGCGCCTTCAGCGTCATCACCACAGTATGGTCGTCAAGCTTGCGCCAACCGGCGACAAGATCCGGCATGCCGATGCCGTCGAAGTAAATGTACTGGCGTTTGGCGTAATTGTTGAACGGGTCCTGCGCGTTGGCCTGCCGGTCGAAGGTGAACAGCACGTCATCGGCATTGAAGTCGCGACTAGGCGTAAAGCCCTCGACGATGTGGAATTTCACGCCCTGCCGCAGGTGGAATGTGTAGGTGAGGCCATCGTCGGAAATCTCCCAGCTTTCGGCAAGGCCGGGGCGCACCTTGGTGGTGCCGGGCTCGAACTCGACCATGCGGTTGTAGAGAGCGGTGGCCGAGGCGTCGCGGGATCCGGAGGCGAGTGCGGGATCGAACGTATCGGGGCTAACCTCGGTGCAGTAGACCAAGGTCTTGGCTACGGATTGATGGACCGGCAACGCACATGGAAAAAGCGCCGCCAGCAAGAGAACGAAGTGCCTGCGTGTCATGATCCCCCCAGGGTTGGGAAGACGCTAGCAGAAGCCGGCACTGACGGTAAGTAAGCCGGCCGGTCTTTCGCGCGCCAAGACTGTTTTCCACCTTGAGTTGACACAAGGAATTGGCCGCGCCTCTGTGAAATGGCGGACAGACCCGGCCGCCGTTTTGCATGAACCTTTCCGCTTCAGCCTGCGACTGACGACCAGGCGCCGCATGGTGCGGGCCGGAAAGGATGCCCCCATGACCAGGACCCCAGAGGCTCCACGGTCTCCGGGACCAACGCAAGCTCAGCGCGACCACCGCCTTCGGGATGGAGTCGATGCGCTGGGCTTTCGGCTGATTCCGTTGACCCTGCGCAGGAGCAGGCGTATCGTGAAGATGAGGAAAGCAGACAATTCGATCAGGGACGAACGTGCCGGAACGCCGCGCCTTGCCCTGTTTCGCGCGGCCGGACCGGATGTTCCTCCCGAAAACTTCGGGGGGAGTTTTATGTCCTGCGATCGCGGCGCGTCCATGTCGTCTCCAAGCGGCGGTTTGCGCCGTTCGCTCCATCTGGCCGGCGGTTTGCTTGCCCTGGCGCTGAGCGCCACGCTCTGGTTGGACACAGCCGCCCAAGCGCAGGAAACCCAGATCATCTATCCCGGCTCGATGGCGGTCACCGGATTTTCCGGCACCGTCATTCCCAATTTCGACTCTGCCGATTCCGAAAGGGGGGGGCTGCCGCCCGGCGTCGACCCGGTCGACGAAACCTTCATCGACACGACGCGCGCCACCTTGCGCGTCTTCGACGTTTCGGCGCTCGGCGGACCGGCTTCCGGCCAGCTCGTCTACACGCTGCCGCCTTTCGAGGTGACGGCCGAACAGATCGGCCAGGTGTTCGCCATTACCTATGATGACGGTGTGCGCGACGGCGTTCCCACGGGCGTCCCCAACCTCTATGCCGGCGCGACCTCGCTGCACGGCATCCGTATCGTCACCCCGGACGAAGATGCCGACGGTCGGCCCGAGCGACAGCGCCGCGGAACCGCAGGCGCCGTCTTCATGGACGGCCAGTTCGGCACCGAAAGCGGTGGCGGTCCGGGCACGATCTGGAAGATCGACGGCATCACCGGCGCGGTCTCCAAATTCGCCGACATTGACACCAACAGCGGTTCCGGCATCGGCGACATCAGCTTCGACAGCAATCACCGCGAGTTCTTCGCCAGCGACCTCGACACGGGCTTCATCCACCGCCTCGACGCCAACGGCACGCTGATCGACACATTCGATCACGGCGTTGCCGGGCGGCCGGCGCATGGGCTGGCTCCCGTCGCCGATGACGGTGCGGTGATGGACATACAGGGTGCTGCCTTCGACTCGGAAGACCCCGACACATGGGGCTACACGCAGGACGAACGCCGCGTCTGGTCCGTCGCCTATCATGGCGGCCGGCTCTATTATTCGGTCGGCGAAAAGGCCGAGATCTGGTCGGTTGGCATTGCCCGCGATGGCAGCTTTGCCGGTGATCCGCGCTGGGAGCTGACGGCAAAGGCCGACAAGGACTACGCCGTCACCGACATCGCCTTCGATAACCAGGGCTTCATGTATCTGGCGCAGCGCGGCCCGGTCGAGAATCGCTACGATTACAGCCAGTTCGCCGATTCCGGCAAGGGCGAGGTCATCCGCTACTGGCGCGAAAACCCGGACGATCCGGCGACGGAATCGGTCTGGGTGGAAGAGCCGCAGGAATATGCAGTCGGCTTCCCGCAAGGCAACCGGCAGTCGGCCGGTGGGCTCGACCTGCAATATGGCTATGACGCCGACGGCAATCTCGACACCGGCGTGTGCACCGACACGCTGGTCAACACCGGCGACAAGCTGCGCGACAACCCGACACTTGCCGACCAGCTCGCCGCCGGCGGGCCGCTTGCCGTGCACGGCGTGCAGATCACGCCGACGCCGTTGGTCAAGCCGGCCAACGTGCCGCCATTCGGCTCGTGGTTCGTCGACTTCGACGGCTATTTCGAAGACCCGGAAGTGGAAGGCCATGTCGGCGACGTCGAGGTCTGGCACCCCTGCGAAGGCCGTGCCGGCTATTATGAAGAGATCCCCGGCGGTTATCTGCCGCCGTTCTATCCGCCAGACTTCCCACCGCCCGGCGATGTGCCTCCGTGCATCGATGTCGAGGATGTTCAGTTCTACTGCACGCCTCGCGGCCTCCAGGCCGACCTCTATCTCCATGACCATGCCGGCTTTGGCGGCGATTCGATCAAGGTCCAGCCTTCCAGTGAGACAAAGTCCAGGACACCAGGCGTCGGGGTGACATCACCCCAGTCGCATGCTCCCGGTAAGCCTTACACGGTCGACATCACCGGCCATTCTCCGGGCGACAGAGTCGATGTTGGACTTTGCTTCTACAGGCAGTCCGACAAGGACAAGGGTGGCTACTACCCTTGCTGCAAGATGACTTTGCCGCTCAGAACCCCAGCCGTCAGCTGCGAACGTTGAGGAGGGGAAGATGAAAAATCTCGCACTTTCCCCGACCGCGAACAGCAGTCAATCCACCGGCAAGCAGCCAACCGTCATGGAGACCATCATGAAACCCCTGTCATATGCCAGGCGCGGCGCGCGCTGGCTGATGGCGGCCGGTATCGCGGTCGCCATGTTCACCCCTGTGGCAAGCCACGCCGAAGATGCAGTCCCGATCACTCCGGAACTGCGGCTCGACCTCGACAATTCAAAAATCGTCAATCCGAGGCCGGAACGGATCGTGCCGTTCTTCACCAAAACAGGCACACAGAGGAGCTGCGACTACGTCGTCTACTCCCTGAGCTTTGGCCTGCGCGGCGACTCGCAAGGCTTTGCCGACCCAAGCTTTTCGGCCAGGCTGAAGAAACTCCAACTCGACTTCAAGGATCAGCTTCCGCACGGTCTTGCGATCGTCAACGTCAACGTGTCCGGCGACGGCACGGATGCGTCAGGCGGACCGCTGCCGGGTGCGACAATCAGCACCTCGGCTAATCCGAACGATACGGCAACGGTTTCCGATTTCCGGATTTCCACCACCGATCTCGACGGCGCTGGGGCTGGCAATGAACGCGTCATCAATTTCAAGATCACCGCCAAGATCGACCATGCGGCGTTTCCTTCGCCGGCCATCGTCGACAACCAGGGCATGATCAAGGTGACGCCGGGCGTCGGCACGGGGGCCATCATCCCGTCGCAGGATCCGGGCAAGCCCGACGACGGCGACTACAAGACCGGGGCCAAGACCTCGATCAAGATCGACCTCACCAATTGTGACAAGCGGCCTCCGCCTCCCGACCGGGAATGTTTCAAGGTGGAGCGCGGCACGGTCGATTGCATGCAAGGCGGCGGCGCGTTCATCTACCACATGCCTGTCGGCCCGGAGATGGGCGGCAAATGGGTGCAGGTATCGACGACGACCCCAGGCATCACCATCATCCCCGACACGCAATTGGTGCCGGCGGGCGGCGGTGTGCTGAACTGGAAGATCGTCGGTGCGTCGCCCGGCGACGTCATCCACCTCATCGTCACCGGCATCGAGACCTATGCCGGCCCGAAGGAGGGCTGGGGACTATGCTGCACGCAGACCATCGACATCGTCATCCCGCGTGACTTGAGATGTCCGCCCAAGGACAAGGAACCGGACCTCAAGGTCGAGAAACGCGCCGACGTGACGCGTTGCACGATGGGCGGCGGCTGCGACTTCACCATCAAGGTCACCAATGTCGGCGACGGGCCGTATCACGGCAAGATCGTGCTCGACGAGGTGACGCTGCCGGCCGGCTCGACTCTGGATTCAGGGCCCAATCCGCCCTGGGTATGCATGCCCGGCGTGACCCCGATGACGTGCACCTATCCGGTGACCACGCTCAATCCGGGGGCCTCCATCAACCTCAAGCTCGGCTTCAAGCCGGCGGGTGGTTGGCAAGGCAGCGCGCTGCGCAACTGCGCCACCTATAACTACGGCGCCAGCGGCAAGCCGCTGTTCGGCAGCCAGCAGAACGATCGCGGCTGTGCCTCGATCCCGATCTGCCGGCGTGGCGACCGCGACCGCGATTGCCGGCCCCCGGTGGACAAGAAGGTCGACCTGATCCTGAAGAAGCGTGCCCGCATCCCGGTCTGCACGCCCGACGGCATCTGCTACTTCGTGATCGACATCATCAACAATGGCAGCGTCCCCTATAATGGGCCGCTGACGGTTATCGACAATTACCCGGGCGGCGCGCCGGCCTCTTCGACCTTCGGCCCGTCTCCGCCCTGGACATGCGGACCGAACGGTCCCGGCCAGTTCCGCTGCGACAATGCAGGCATCGTGCTGATGCCGGGCGCCTCGACGCCGATCGTCGTCAAGGGGGTCATGCCGGCCGGCTACCAGTCGGATTCGGTCGAGAACTGCGCGGCGCTGAAGCCCGTCCCCGGTGAGGTCGACCTCACCAACAACAAGGCCTGCGCCAAGGAACGCTTCCGTCATCCCAATGGCGGCAAGCCGACCCTACGCATCACCAAGGTCTGCAATGGCTCGCTCGCCGGTGCGGCGGTGGTTTCCTGCCGCATCACCGTCATCAGCCTTGGCACCTCTGCCCCCACCGGTCCGGTGCGGGTCAACGATGCTGCCACGCTGATATCGGGTGGCGCGCCGGTCCAGATCCAGACCGTCACACCCGACGGTGCGGAATGGGCCTGCGGAGCGGTTCCGGCCAATGCGCTGTCATGCCAGATACCCGGCGCCGCGATGACGCCCGGAACCTCCAGGCACTTCGACGTGACGGTCTTGGCCAATGGCGCGTTCGAGAACTGCGCACGCGGCTCATACGGCCCGGCCCCTGGAGACGACGTCGTCTACCCGATCGGCCATGCCTGCGCCAAGGGCGGCGGCACGTCCACCATTAGCGTCAAGAAGACCGGCGATGCCGAGTGCCAGCCGGGGCAACCCTGCTCGTTCGAGATCACCATCACCAATGATGGCCAGACCGCCTTCTCCGGTCCGGTCCGCATCGGCGATGCGATCGGGGTGGACGGGCTGGGGCGGCTGCAAGGCGTCGCGATCACCTCGATCGAACCGCCCTTTGGCTGCTCGCCCGAACCGACGACCTTGCCGTTGACCTGCATTGCCAACCTGACGCTCGGCGCCGGGGAAAGCCATGTGCACAAGGTCACCGTGGTCCTTCCCGACGCTCCCCTGGTCAATCTGCGGGGCAACGTCAGCGGCCAGAACTGCGTCGGCGTCTTGTCTCCCGACACCAGGGTGCAAGGCGGCGGCGACGTACTGCCCGGCGACCTGACCAACGTCCAGGGCGATCGCGGCAAGGCCTATGCCTGCCATCCGTTCACCATCAAGCGCGAGGTGAAGAAGGAATGCTCGCCAGGCTTCGTCATGAACGATGCCGGCCGGTGCGTGTGTCCGGAAGGCACGACGTTCCGCAACGGCCAGTGCTCGCCCGACGGCGGCGTCATCATCCAGCCGAAGGATCCGAGGCCCTGCGTGCTGCTCAAGGGCCAGATCCGCACCGAGGATGGACGCTGTGTCTGCCCGCGCGGAACCGAGCTTGAGAACGGCGCTTGCGTCAAGACCGACAAGCCTGGCTGCACCATCCCCGGTTCGGTCCCGACGTCGGACGGCAATGGCTGCTACTGCCCGGAAGGTACGCATCTCGACCGACAGGCAAATGCCTGCGTGCGCGACAAGCAGAAGCCCGAGCAGTGCGGCATACGCGGCCAGGTTCATGACGCCGATGGCGATTGTGTCTGCCCGCGTGGGACAGAGGTGCGCAATGGAGCCTGCCGGCCGATCCGGCCAAAGCCTGAACAATGCTCGATCCGTGGTCAGATCCAAAACGCCAACGGCGATTGCGTCTGCCCGGACGGCACAGAAGTCAGGGGCAAGGTCTGCCGGCCGATCCGGCCGAAGCCCGAGCAGTGCTCGATCCGCGGCCAGGTCCACGACGCCAACGGCAATTGTGTCTGCCCGCGGGGTACCGAGGTGCAAGGCAATGCCTGCCGGCAGAAGAAGCCTGTGCTGGAACAGTGCGACATACGCGGCCAGGTGCACAACAAGCGCGGCGAGTGTGTTTGCCCGCGCGGCACCCAGGTGATCGACGGCGCATGCCGCAAGCCGAGGCCGCAGGTGGGAGACTGCGCCCCGGGCTCGCAGATGGTCGGCGGCCAGTGCGTGCCAATCATCAGGCGGCGCTGCCCCGAAGGCACCGTTGGTCGGTTCCCGAACTGCAGAGCCATCCGGCAGCAGCCGTCGCTCGACCCGACCCTGTTGCTCAATCCAGGTGTCCTTCAGCAGTTCATACCGAAGCGCACGCCGCAGACGCAGGTACAGCCGCAAAGGGATCCGGCGGCCAACTTCAAGCCATAGGATCTGATACGAGTCAAAATTCAGAACCCCGCCGGAGCGATTCGGCGGGTTTTTTTCGTCAGCGCGATCGGGGTCCGCCGCATCTCGTCGTTGAAATGCCGGTGCAATCTTCCTCGGACATCAGCAAGCCGCTGTCGCCCGACGGTCCCTCGATAAAGCCGTCCAGCGACGTCAGCATGGAAGAGACGGTCTTTCCCGTCTGAGCTCTCCTTTCTGTTTTCGCCAATTGGGCCATAACCGGAAGCGAGGCCGAGCAGGTAAGGCATCAGCCGGGCCGCTCCTAGCACAACAAATACCGACTTTCCCTTTTCGGGATCATGGTCTAGGCAGACGTTTGGATCGCGCCCGCAAACAGGGCGCCCAAAGGGGCCGCATCATGAGCAGGAAGACCCTGATCGCGCCATCGGTGCTGGCGTCGGATTTCTCGAAGCTCGGCGACGAGGTCGAGGCGGTGACGGCGGCCGGCGCCGACTGGATCCATCTCGACGTGATGGACGGGCATTTCGTGCCCAACATCACCTTCGGCCCGCCGGTGATCAAGGCCATCCGCAACCGCACCAAGGCCTTTTTCGACTGCCATTTGATGATTGCGCCGGCCGATCCTTATCTGGCCGCCTTTGCCGATGCCGGCTGCGACGGCATGACCGTGCATGCCGAGGCCGGACCGCATCTCGACCGCTCGCTTCAGACCATCAAGGGTCTCGGCAAGAAGGCCGGCGTATCGCTCAATCCGGCGACGCCGGAAAGTGCGATCGAATATGTGCTCGACCGGCTCGACCTGATCCTGATCATGACCGTCAATCCGGGCTTTGGCGGCCAGGCCTTCATCCCGGCCATGGTCGACAAGGTCAAGCGGGTGAAAGCGCTGATCGGCAACCGGCCGATTCGCATCGAGATCGACGGCGGCGTGTCGCCGGAAACCGCCCCCCTGGTCACATCAGCCGGCGCCGATGTGCTGGTGGCAGGCGCCGCCATCTTCAAGGGCGGCAGCGTCGAAGCCTACCGGGCCAATATAGAAGCCATCCGAACCGCGGCCGACCGGGCTGCCGGCTGACATCAGTTCCAGGGCAAGTTCCCGGCTGGTCGGTTCTCCTCGGCCTGATCTCCCTGCCTGATCCTTCGATCTCCCAAAAAGCCGTCAACGGGTGGCAGCCGCAAGGGCATCGCGGCAAGCGACAGGATCGCGGCATCCGGCACTTGTTTTGGCCCATAAGCCTAGTGGATAACTGCCGAAGGGATCTGCATGCGGGGAGAGGTCAATCCGGCGGCATGACGCGCCTTAAGAAAAAATTATCCGTATTCGGGATCTCGAAGCTGTTTCACGAGGGCACCTGCCATGCAGGGAGACAAACTTTCTTCAGAAGAACAAGTTTTTCACGATTTTAGTTACTTCCGGCGGATAAGATGCGGTCAACCTTCCTCTTTAAGTCGAATATCGTGATCTTTCGCTTGAGGGGCGGATGCCTTAGGAGTTACAGTAAATTTACAGGGGAAATCGTTTGCTTCGCGAACGGGCTAGCGGAGCATGGGAGAGCTACAGGAGTCATATTGACCTACGGATCTGCCGATGTGAGCGAAGGCGCGGGACCCAAGAGCACACTCGCTAGTACGGTCTATCAACAGCTTCGCGACGATCTCCTGCGCGGCGTGTTTGAAAGTGAAAGCAAGCTTCGTGTCGAATGGGTGGTTTCCCGTTACGGCGCCGGCGCCTCACCGGTTCGCGAGGCCCTCAACCGACTTGCTTCGGAAGGCCTGCTCGGCCGCCACGACCAGCGCGGTTTCTTCATCATGCCGGTCAGTGCCCCGGAACTCGAGGAATTGACGCGCACCCGCTGCTGGCTGGAAGAGCGGGCGCTGCGTGAATCCATTGCCAACCGCACCGGCGAATGGGAAGAGCAGCTCGTGCTGGCCTTGCATCGCCTGGCGCGTGCCCCGCGCCGCTTGCCGGAGGATCCGTCCTCGAACAATCCGGAATGGGAAAAGCTGCACCGCGCCTTCCATCGGGCACTGATCGCAGGCTGCCGCTCGCATTGGCTGACCGGCTTTTGCGACCAGCTTTCGGATCAGGCCTCCCGTTACCGGCTGATCTCCCAGGACGGCAGCGAGCGCGACGAAATCAGTGAACATCGGCTGATTGCGGAGCGCACGGTGGATGGCGATGCCGACGGCGCCGTTGAAGCCCTCCTCAACCACTACCGTCTGACGGCAGCCATGTGCATGGAGCGCTTCAACGACAGCGGCGATCCACGCGTGAGCGCCACCAAGGCGCTGCGCAGCCGCAGATAGAAGCGCTTCCGGTCCGCTATCCAAAATCCGCCCGCTATCCAAAATCGCCCGTTATCCAAGTCCGCTTGCCTTCATCTGATCGGCGGCAAACCCGATTTCACGTTTTTGCCGGACGGAGGCGAAATCGTTTCCTTTGTTCCAAGGCCATCCGGCTCTAAATCAAAGGGATAGAGCATGATGTCCTCCGAAAACCGCTTCACACTTTTCGGCATCATCTCTAGGGAATGCGCATGACCAATCACCTGTTCGACGCGTTCCGCAGCCGGATTTCAGCCTCCGAGCGCATCCTGATGGCGACCGATGACGGACGCGCGATCGCCTATGGCGACATGTTGGCGCAATCGGCACAGCTGGCACATGCGCTGAGGCATTTCGGCGTCGAGCCGGGCGACCGCGTTGCCGTGCAGGTCGAAAAAAGCCCTGAATGCATTTTCCTTTACCTCGCCTGCCTGCGCGCCGGCGCGGTCTTCCTGCCGCTCAACACCGCCTACACGCTGGCCGAACTCGGCTATTTCTTCGGTGATGCCGAGCCGCGGCTGGTCGTCTGCGACCCGGCCCGCGCCGGCGCTATCGCGCCGTTGGCGCACGCGTCGGGTGCTGCCATCTTCACGCTTGGCAGCAATGGTGAGGGCTCGCTGACCGAACTGGCGGCACAACAGCCCACGGATTTCGACGCCGTGGCGCGCGGGCCGAACGATCTGGCCGCAATCCTTTACACATCGGGCACCACCGGACGCTCCAAGGGCGCCATGCTCAGCCACGAAAACCTGGCCTCCAATGCGCGCGTGCTGGTCGAGCAATGGCGTTTCACCGGGGATGACGTGCTGATCCATGCCCTGCCGATCTTCCACACGCACGGCCTGTTCGTCGCCACCAACGTCACCCTGATGGCCGGCGCCTCGATGCTGTTCGAGCAGAAATTCGACGCCGGCCGCATCGTCTCGCTCTTGCCCCGCGCGACAGTGCTGATGGGGGTGCCGACCTTCTATACCAGGCTCCTGCAGCAGGATGGGCTGGATGCCCAGGCGGCGAAGAACATCCGCCTGTTCGTTTCCGGCTCGGCGCCGCTGCTCGCCGAAACGCACAAGGCCTGGCGCGAGCGCACCGGCCACGCCATTCTCGAGCGCTACGGCATGACCGAGACCAACATGAACACGTCGAACCCCTATGAGGGCGAGCGTCGGGCCGGCACGGTCGGCTTCCCGCTGCCCGGCGTTTCGCTGCGCATCGCCGACCCTGACAGCGGCGATGCGCTTGGCCAGGGTGAAGTCGGCATGATCGAGGTCAAAGGTCCGAATGTCTTTTCCGGCTATTGGCGCATGCCGGAAAAAACCAAGGCGGAGTTTCGCAAGGACGGCTTCTTCATCACCGGCGACCTCGGCATCATCGACGCGGACGGCTACGTCCACATCGTCGGCCGCGGCAAGGATCTCATTATCTCCGGCGGCTACAACATCTATCCCAAGGAGATCGAGAGCGAGATCGACGCCGTTGCCGGCGTCTTGGAAAGTGCCGTCATCGGAATTGCCCATCCCGATTTCGGCGAAGGCGTCACCGCTGTCGTGGTGCGGGCGCCGGCATCGCGGATCACCGGGGCCGAGATCGTTGGCGCCATTGCCGGCCAGCTGGCCAAATACAAGCACCCGAAGCAGGTGATCTTCGTCGATGAGCTGCCGCGCAACACGATGGGCAAGGTGCAGAAGAACCTGCTGCGCGAGACCTACAAGGGTCTCTACGGCTAATCCATAGCCGGCTAATGTCTTTGCCCAAGCGCTTCGCCTGGACATCTCTGTTCGCGGTTCGGCAGTGGCGCCTTTTACCTGCGCGGCTTTTTCACCCGAGTGCTGGAACCCCACAAAGCGCGGTTCAGCAGGCTGCGTTTGCGCTTGCGCGGGATGAGGTCGACGTCGCTGACGAGCTTGGCGCCGCCCTCCCGCCGCTCCAGGGTGATCTTGCGGCTGTGGAAGGCTTCGAGCTCCGCACGATGCGCCACGCTGATGATGGTGACGTCAGGCAGTTCGCGGATCACCGTCAACATCATCGTGTCCTGGCTCTTCTCGTCGAGCGCCGAAGTCGCTTCATCCAGCACCACGATATCGGGGCGATGCAGCAGCAGGCGCGCGAAGGCGAGGCGTTGCTTTTCGCCGCCCGACAGCGTCTGGTCCCATGGCGCCTCTTCCTTGATCCTGCCGGTGAGATAGCCAAGCCCCACCTTGTCGAGGGCAGCCTTGATTTGCTTGATGGTCCACTTGTCCGCCGCCGCGGGATAGGCGACCGCGCGGCGAAGCGTTCCGGAAGGGATGTAGGGGCGTTGCGGCAGCATGAACAGGCGCCTGTCGGTGTGGAAATTGACGCTGCCGCCGCCCCATGGCCACAGGCCCGCGACGGCCCGCACCAGCGTCGACTTGCCTGAACCGGATTCGCCTGAAACCAGCACCCGCTCGCCCGGCTCGATCACGACCTCGGTTTCCTTGACCACGGAGGTGCCGTCGTCGAGTGTCACGGAAAGATTGTCGAGGCTGAGGATGGCGCCGTCTTCCGCTTCGCCCCGGTTGATGCGTCCGAGCGCATCGCTCTGCTCGGCGCGCTCGAGCCCGTCGAGCGACATCATCAGCGAGGCAATGCGCCGCGCGGAGGCGTTCCAGTCGGCGAGGCGCGGATAGTTGTCGACCAGCCAGCCGAACGCGCCTTGCACGATGCCAAAGGCAGACGCCGCCTGCATCACCTCGCCAAGCGTCATCGAGCCTTCGAGGAATTTTGGCGCGCACAAAAGGATCGGCACGACCGGCGCAAACAGGCTCGATCCCTGCGACACCGCCGCCGTGCGCATGTGCTGTCCGGTCAGCAGAGCCCATTGCCTCAGCACGTGGCCGAAATTTCTGTCGATGCCGCTGCGCTCCTCGTCCTCGCCTCCCAGCAAGGCGATGCTCTCGCCGTTTTCGCGCACGCGCGTCAGCGTGTAGCGCAGTTCGGCCTCCGCCTGGTTCTTCCGCTCGGAGAGCTGGACGAAATCGCGGCCGATGACCACCATCGAGGTCGAGGTGATGGCGGCATAGATGATCGCGGTGATGACCAGAAAGCCGGGAATGGTGATGCTCTCGCCGCCGATCGGCAGGGTGAGCGCGCCGCCGATGGTCCACAGCACGACGATAAAGGTCGAGGCCGACAGGAACGCGTTGAGGACGCCGGCGGTGAAATCGACCGGCGACTCGGTGGCGATGCGCAGGTCCTCGGTCATGCGGGCCTCGGGGTTCTGGTGGTCGCCGCCCACGAGGTTCAGCTGGTAGTAGCGGCCGTTTGCCAGCCAGCGCGCGACCACCCCGGTGGTCAGCCAGGAACGCCAGCGGCGCTGGATCGTCATGCGCAGGTAGACCTGCGCGACGACAAGGCTGCCGCTGCAGATCACCAGCGGCACGAATACGGCGCTGAGGAGATAGACCGTGCGGGCGTTGCGCTGCTCGAGGGCATCGAACATCGAGCGGTTCCAGACATTGATGCCATACTGGAAACCGATGTTGATGCAGATCAGCAGCAGCACTCCGATCGTCAAAGGCCAGGCGAGCTTGTCGCCATGCCTCCCCCAATAGCCGCGCCCGCTGATCCAGAAACGCCGCAGCAGATATTTCTTGCGCGCCTGCTCGGCCTGCTCAGGCGTCAGCTTGGGATCGGGTTCGACGGCATCCGGCGGCGGCGCAGCCTCGCCAACGGGCTCGGAGGCGGCTTCCACTGTCGATGCTTTTTTCTCGCGCGGCGTGTCCTCGCGCGGTCCATCTCCGCGCGTTTGCCGTGACGGCTTTTCCCGGCGCGACTTCGTGGCATCGCGCGCTCCGACACCGTCGGTCGGTTCCGATTTGGGTTTTGCCTCGGACATATGCCCCGACAACGACCTCCATATCAAAAGGTTTCATGGTATGCGCCTGCCCGACGTTTCAGGAAACGTCCGTCATTGCGGATATAAAAGCCCAACGACATGCTCTGCCATGGCGAGGCTGGCGGTAAGGCCAGGGCTCTCGATGCCGAACAGATTGACGATCTGACCGCCCCCGTGGTCAGCCGGTCCCTGGATGACGAAGTCGGCGGGCGGCTGGCCCGGACCGGACAGTTTCGGCCTGACGCCGGCATAGGCCGGTTGCAGGGCGCCGTCCGCCAGGCCGGACCAGTAGCGCCTGATTTCGTCGTAGAAGGCAGCGCCTCGTGCGGGATCGACGGTATAGTCGACGCGATCGATCCATTCGACATCCGGGCCAAAGCGCGCGCTCCCCGACATGTCGAGGGTCAGATGCACGCCGAGGCCGCCATGGACCGGCACCGGATAGATCAGCCGCGAAAAGGGCGAGCGGCCGGAAAGCGCGAAATAATTGCCGCGCGCCAGCCACAGCGGCGGAACACGGTCTTGCGGGAGGCCTTCGATGCGGCCGGCGAGCGCCTGCGCGTCGAGGCCGGCGGCGTTGATGAAGGCGCCGGTCTTCAAGGTGAAACCCTCGCCATCGGCGTCGCGCGTGTCGATCCGGATGCCGTCGGCTTCGATGCTCGCGCCTGAGACAACGGTGAGCAAGGCGAAAGATGCGCCGGCCGCTTCCGCGTCTCCACGCAATGACAGCATCAGCGCCTGGCTGTCGACGATGCCGGTTGACGGCGACAGCAGCGCGCCGGCGCAGCTCAGCGCCGGTTCCAGGCTTTCGGCCTCTGCGCGCGTCAAAAGCTTGAGGTCACCGACTCCGCATTGCGCCGCGTTGATCTGGATCGCCTGCAGTTTGTCCAACTGCTCGGGTTGGACGGCAACGATCAGTTTGCCGGTGCGATGATGGGCGACGTCGTGCTCGCGGCAATAGGCATAGAGACGCTCGCGGCCGTTGACGCAGAGACGGGCCTTCAGGCTGCCCGGCGTATAATGAAGCCCGGCATGGATGACTTCCGAATTGCGCGAACTGGTGCCCGTGCCGATGGCTGCGGCCTTCTCGACCACCAGCACCTCGCGGCCCGACAGCGCCAGCGCGCGGGCAATGGCGAGGCCGACAACACCGGCTCCGGCGACAACGCAGTCGACATCATGCATGGGTGGACTTTAGCGCGAACTGTCCGCGCCTGCAAAAACCTTGTCGCCGCCGATCCAGACGCCGTTGACGTCGAGGGCGTCCGACAGAGCGACGATATCGGCAGCCGTGCCATTGGCGAAGCGGCCGAGCCGGTGGGCCTGGCCGACCGCCTGCGCCGGATAGAGCGAGGCCATGCGCAACGCTTCCGACAGGTCCAGCCCGACAATCCGGTGGACGTAGCGAACCGCCGAGATCATATCGAGATCGGCGCCGGCCAGCGTGCCGTCGGCCAGCCTCAGGCTGCCATCCTTGCGATAGATGATGCGGCCGTTGAGGGTGAACGATGTCATGTCGGTGCCGATCGTCGCCATGGCGTCTGTAACCAGCACGATCTTGCCCGGTCCCTGCTTGGCGCGCAGCGCGATTGCCATTGTGGCGGGATCGACATGGATGCCGTCGGCGATGATCCCGGCCGACAGGCTGCCTATGTCGATGGCCGCACCCGCCAGCCCCGGCTCACGGTTGCCGATCTGGCTCATGGCGTTGAACAGATGTGTGACCACGCTGGCGCCGGCATCGGCAAAGGCTCTGGCCGTGGCGTAGCCGGTGTCGGAATGGCCGAGGCTGACAATCACACCGGCCTTGGCCAAGGCCGCAACGCGGGCAGGCTCGACGGATTCAGGCGCTATCGTCGTCAGCAGCACCGGCAGGTTTTTGCGTGCCGCGACCAGCGCCGCTTCATCCGCATCCGTCATCGGCCGGATCAGCGCCGGGTCATGCGCCCCCTTGCGGGCGACCGAGAGATGCGGTCCCTCGAGATGCAGGCCGAGAAACCCCGGCAGTTTTTGCCGTGCCGCCTCGGTGCCGGCGGCAATGGCCGCGGCGGTGATGTCAGGCGTATCTGTGATTAGCGTCGGCAGCAGTGCGGTCGTGCCGAACGGCGCATGCGCCCGGCAGATTGTTGCCAGCGAGGCGACATCGGGATGGTCGTTGAGCATGACGCCGCCGCCGCCATTGACCTGCAGGTCGACAAAACCCGGCACCAGCATGCCGCCCCCGGCGTCGATGCGGGCAACGCCCGACGGAATGGCGCCGACGGGATGAATGCCTTCGACCACATCGCCGTGCACGACAAGGGCGGCGTTATCATGCCAGTCGTCGCCATCGAAAATTCGGGCGCCAGTCAGGGCAAAACGGTCGCTCATACGGTTTCCGTCACCTTGCGCAGATTGCGCGGTACGTCCGGATCGAGGCCGCGATGGCGGGCGAAGGCTTCGACGAAGCCGTAGAAGGAGACGATCAGCGTCAGCGGGTCGGTCAAGGGATGACCGGTGGCGACATGCGGCAGCCGCGCCGCGCTCTTGGCTTTGTCCGAGGTTACAAAAACTGCTGCACCCTTGCCGGCAAGGTTGTCGGCAGCCTCTGCCACGGACGGCTCGGAGGCATCGCGGGCGGCGAGCGCCAGCACCGGGAAGCCTGGCCCGACCAGCGCCAGCGGGCCGTGCATGACTTCGGCTGCACTGTAGGCCTCGGCATGCATGCCGCAGGTCTCTTTGAATTTCAGCGCCGCCTCGTTGGCCATCGCCGCGGACGGGCCACGTCCCAGGATGAACAGCGATTGCGGCGTCTCCAACGCGCCGGCCAGCGCCATCCAGTCGCAGGCGATCGCCTTGCTGAAATGCTCGGGCAGGCGGGCAAGGGCGGCCAGCAGTCTGTCGTCGCCGGTGCAATGCGCCATCAGCGCCAGGCCGGCGACCGCCGAATTGACGAATGTCTTGGTCGCCGCGACGCTGCGCTCGGGGCCGGCCAGAATGTCGATGGCAAAATCCGAAGCCCGCGCCAGCGGCGAATCGGCGGTGTTGGTGATGGCGACGGTGAGCGCACCGCCGGCCCGCGCCGTCTCGGCCATGGCGACGATGTCAGGGCTCTTGCCGGATTGCGAGATGGCGAGGCAAGCCGAACCGGTGAGCTTGAGCTTGGCGCCGTAAATCGAGGCGACCGATGGACCGACCGATGCCACGGCCAGGCCGGCGGTCAGTTCGACGGCATATTTCATGAAGGTGGCGGCATGGTCGGACGAACCGCGCGCGACAGTAACGACGAAGCTCGGATCGCGCTCGCGAATGCCGCGTCCGGCCTCGGTCAGCACCGCCGCCGAGCCATCGAGCAGGCGCGCGACGGCTTGCGGAATTTCGTCGATCTCGCGCCGCATATGGGTGGTCTTGGGGATCATGGTCGGCCCTCTTCGCTCGGCCCTGTCAGGCGCAATTCGGCGACGAAATCATAGGCATCGCCGCGGTAGATGGAGCGGGTGAACTCGATCACCTTGCCGCTCGCGAGATAGGAAATGCGTTCGATGTGCAGGCCGGCAATGCCGGATGGCACTTCGAGCAGACGCGCATCGGCGTCGCCGAGATTGGCGGCGGAAATGCGCTGCACCGCCCGCACCGGCCGGTTGCCGGTCAGTTGCAGCGCCGCATAGAGTGACGAGCCTATCCCGGCCGGATCCGGCAGCACGCTGGCCGACAACGAGGCGCGTTCGATGGCCAGCGGCGTGTCGTTTGCGATGCGCAGGCGCGCCACGCGCGCCACCAACTCGTTCGAGGACAGGCCGAGCACCATCATCTCGTCGGGCGAGGGCGGGTAGAGGTCGCGGTCGAGCCAGGCTGAACGCACCGCCATGCCGCGCCTTGCCATGTCCTCGGTGAATGAAGTGAGCCTGGACAGCGACTGCTCGACGCGCTCCATGCGCGGCGCGACGAAGGTGCCGGAGCCGTGGCGCTGCACGAGGATGCCGCCCTTGACCAGATCCTGCACCGCCTTGCGCACGGTGACGCGCGAAATGTCGGCCTTGGTGGCGATGTCGCGCTCGGAAGGCAGCGCATCGCCCGGCCCGATCAGGCCGCGATTGACGGCGTCCTCGATGCTTTTCCTGAGCTGCAGGTAGAGCGGGGCGCCGCTCTGCGACGACTGCCTCAGCGTGGCGAAGATCTGGTCGGCGGCATCGCTCATCGCGTCGCCTCCGCTTTGACGAAGATGCGGGCCGCCATCTGCACGGCGCCGCCCAGCGCATCGTCGAGCGGCGCTTTCAGCAGCGCCTGGTAGCGCTGGGAAAGGCGCGGCCCATAGAGCGGCGCCAGCCCGCCGAGCAGGCAGAGCGGGGCGTCATCAGAGAGGTCGAGCGCGTGGAGCGACGCCTCGACATCGGCAACCGACTTGTCCACGATCCAGTTGGCGACGCTGTCGCCCTTCTCGGCATGCTCGAAAACCTTGGGCGCGAAGCCGCCGAAATCGCCGGGCTTGGCATTGGTGGTGAACTCGACCACGTCTTCGGGATTGTTGCGGAAAATGGCCATCATGCTGTCGGTCAGGGCTGAGCGCGGCCGGACGCCGTCATGGGCGAGCAGCGTCTGCTCCAGCAGGTCGCGGCCGATCCGGGCGCCGCTGCCTTGATCACCGACCTGAAAGCCCCAGCCGCCGATGGCGCGCGACGTGCCGCCCTTGCGCGCCATATAGGCGGTGCCGGTGCCGAGGATGGCCATGGCGCCGTCACCAGAGCCGACTGCCCCTTCGAGCGCGATCTCGGCGTCCGTCTCGACGCGGCTGATGCTGAACGGCAGGATTGCTTCAAGCTGCTGGCGGTAGGTGCCGACATTGGCGCCGGCAAGGCCGAGAATGGCTGGTGTCTGCGGGATCAGGTCCGGATCTTGCCCGGCGGCGATGAAGGCCTGACGAGCAGCCTCGACGATGTGGGTGCGAGCGCCGGTGAGATCGGTGCGGATGTTGGCGGCGCCGCTTTTGGCACGGCCAACGACAACGCCATCGCCTGTCGCAAGGGCTGCCCTGCAGCTGGTGCCGCCGCCGTCGATACCGAGCACGAATTTCACGCGATGTCTCCTCCGGGCGGATAATACCAATAAAATACCAATAGCCAAGGGATTAATTTCCGTTTCAAAAAGATTAAGGCGTATCAGGTTGAAAACCCGGGAATTTCGCCGGCTCAACGCTTTCCAGTTCGCAATTTCGTTAATGCGTGTGGACAAGTGGTATTTTTTTGGTATTGTTCTTCCATCGGAGGGACAGGGATGGCCGAACCGCGCACCGAAGCGCTTCACAGCAATGCCGAGGGACTGGACATCCAGGCCCCGGACGCCATCCTTTCTTCTTTGGTCAATGCGCAGATCGAGGCCGCCAAGGCTGTGCGCGACGCCATTCCCGCCATCGCCGCCGCAGCCGAAATCATCGCCGGGCGGCTGAACGGCGGCGGCAAGCTCGCCTATGCTGCGGCCGGCAGCTCCGGCCTGATGGCGCTGGCCGACGCGCTGGAGTTGCCCGGCACCTTCGGCATCAAGCGCGAACGCATCGCCATCCTCATCGCCGGTGGCGACGACGCTTTCAAGACCCTGGCCGGCGGACCGGAAGACGACACCGACGAAGCCTCGACGGCAATTGCCGGCGCCGGCATCGGCAAGGGCGACTGCCTGATCGCGATTTCGGCCAGCGGCTCGACGCCCTATGCGGTGCAGGCGCTGAAGGATGCGCGCAGCCGGGGCGCGGCAACCATCGCCATTGCCAACAACAAGGACACGCCCCTGCTCAGGCTGGCCGACGTCGCCATCCTGCTCGAGACGCCACCGGAGGTGATTGCCGGCTCGACGCGCATGGGCGCCGGCACTGCCCAGAAGATCGCGCTCAACATGCTGTCGACGCTTACCGCCATTCATCTCGGCCATGTCCATGACGGCTACATGGTCAATCTCACCGCCGACAACATCAAGCTGCGCGACCGCGCGGCTCGCATCGTCGCCGCTATCAGCGGACGCGACCGGCAAGACGCCGTGCGGCTGCTCGAAGCGAGCGGCGGCGTCGTCAAAACAGCCATTCTGCTCGCCGCCGGCGCTGCCAACTCCGTTGCGGCCGAGAAGATACTGGAAGGGACCGGCCAGAAGCTGCGGCCAGCCCTTTCCGCGATCGAGGGGAACAAGGGCGCGAAGGCCCCTGTTCTCAAAACCGAACCTGAAAAAGGTCAACAGGGAGACTAGCATGACAACGAAATTACTGACGGCACTGCTTCTCGGCACCAGCATTCTCGGCACCGCCGGGTTGGCTCACGCCGATGACGTAACGCTCAATATCGAAAGCTGGCGCGGCGACGACCTTGCCATCTGGAAGGACAAGCTGATCCCGGCTTTTGAGGCCAAGAACCCGGGCATCAAAGTGGTGTTCGCACCGTCGGCGCCGACCGAGTATGACGCCGCACTCGGCGCCAAGCTCGCCGCCGGCTCGGCTGGCGACCTGATCACCTGCCGCCCGTTCGACAAGTCGCTCGAACTGTTCAAGAAGGGCAACCTTGCCGACCTGTCGGCGCTGCCCGGCATGGAAAACTTTTCGCCCGTTGCCAAGGCCGCCTGGCAGACCGACGACGGCAAGGCGAGCTTCTGCGTGCCGATGGCCTCGGTCATTCACGGCTTCATCTACAACAAGGACGCCTTCGACAAGCTCGGCCTCAAGGTGCCGACGACGCGTGACGAGTTCTTCGCCGCGCTCGACAAGATCAAGGCCGACGGCACCTACATCCCGATGGCCATGGGCACCAAGGACCTCTGGGAAGCCGCGACCATGGGCTATCAGAACATCGGTCCGAACTACTGGAAGGGCGAAGAGGGCCGCGCAGCGCTGATCAAGGGCGACCAGAAGCTGACCGACAAGGACTGGGTTGCTCCCTATGAGGAACTGGCCAAGTGGAAGCCTTATCTCGGCGACGGCTTCGAGGCCCAGACCTATCCGGACAGCCAGAACCTGTTCACGCTTGGCCGCGCCGCCATCTACCCGGCGGGATCGTGGGAGATCGGCCTGTTCAACACCCAGGCGCAGTTCAAGATGGGCGCCTTCCCGCCGCCGGTCGAGAAGGCCGGCGACACCTGCTACATCTCCGACCATACCGATATCGGCATGGGCCTGAATGCGGCGTCGAAGAATGCCGACGCGGCCAAGACCTTCCTGTCCTGGGTCGCCTCGCCGGACTTCGCCACCATCTACGCCAACGCACTGCCGGGCTTCTTCAGCCTGAATTCCACCCCGGTGAAGATGGAAGACCCGCTGGCGCAGGAATTCGTCTCCTGGCGCGACAAGTGCAAGTCGACGATCCGCTCGACCTACCAGATCCTGTCGCGCGGCACGCCGAACCTCGAGAACGAAACCTGGGTTGAATCGGCCAACGTCATCAATGGCACCGACACGCCGGAAGCTGCCGCCAAGAAGCTGCAGGACGGCCTCGACAGCTGGTACAAGCCGGGCAAGTAAGAGCTCAGACAACAGACAGGGCCCCAAGTGGACGGCCCTGCGTTTTTCGACAGCATCATCGACTGCGAACGACGGCGCCGCCCCTCATCCGCCTGCCGGCACCTTCTCCCCGTATAGTGACGGGGAGAAGGATCAGCCGAAACGCAGGCGCCCCCTCTCCCCGTCCTTCACGGGGAGAGCGTGAGGGTGAGGGGCAGCGCTGCCGTCGAAGGCATTGCTAAACCTGATCGGCGGGGACCGCACTCATGGCCGCACAAACACGACCGAAACGACCGTTCCGCTGGCATATCGGCGTCTTCCTGGCGCCGGCGCTGCTGGTCTATACGGCGATCATGATCCTGCCGCTGGCCGGCACCTTGCAGCTGTCGCTGTTCCGCAACGTCGAGCAGCATCAGGTGTTCGTTGGCTTCACCAACTTCCGTACGTTGTTCGGCGACCCCAACTGGTCGGTGGGTTTCTGGAACGCGCTGAGGAACAACACCTGGTTCTTCATCATCCACATGGTGGTGCAGAACCCGATCGGCGTGCTTCTGGCCGCACTTCTTTCCAGCCCGAGGCTGAGGTTCGCCGCCTTCTACCGCACCGCGATCTTCGTGCCGACCATCCTGTCCTTCGTCATCGTCGGCTTCGCCTGGAAACTGATCCTGTCGCCGTTATGGGGCGTGGCGCCGCATCTGATGGACCTGGTCGGCTTGAAAAGCCTGTTCACGCCGTGGCTGGGCAAGGAACGATATGCGCTGACCGCGCTCAGCCTGATCTCGGTGTGGCAGTTCGTCGGCATCCCGATGATGCTGATCTATGCAGCCCTTTTGTCGATCCCCGAAGAGGTGATCGAGGCGGCCGAATGTGACGGCATCACCGGCATGTCGCAGTTCTGGAAGATCAAGCTGCCGCTGATCCTGCCGTCGATCGGCATCATCTCGATCCTGACCTTCGTCGGCAATTTCAACGCCTTCGACCTGATCTACACCGCGCAAGGGGCGCTCGCCGGCCCGAACTATTCGACCGACATTCTGGGCACTTTCCTCTACCGCGCCTTCTTCGGCTTTCAGCTGCAGACCGGCGATCCCAATATGGGCGCGGCGATCGCCACGATGATGTTCCTGATCATCCTCGGCGGCGTCTGCGTCTACCTCTTCCTCGTCCAGACGCGCCTGCGTCGCTACCAGTTCTGAGGGGCAGACATGTTACGGCTAAACACCCCCCTCTGCCTTGCCAGGCATCTCCCCCTCAAGGGGGGAGATCAGATGTCATCGTCGCTTTCGCCAATCACCAGCGTTGCAAGGTGGACGGCAAGGTCAACGCTGCCAATCTCTCCCCTTGAGGGGGAGATGTCCGGCAGGACAGAGGGGGGTGCCTTGGTGCCGACCTCAACAGTCATCGCTCGTCAGGAGACCTTCCAATGAGCACCGCCACCCGTTCGCTGCCCCGCACCATCGGCGCCCACGCGATCCTGTTGACCTACACGGCGATCGCGCTGTTTCCGGTGATCCTGGTCATCATGAACTCGTTCAAATCGCGCGCCGGCATCTTCAGCGAGCCGCTGACGCCGCCGACGCCAAAAACCTTCGACCTGATCGGCTACACCACGGTGATCGGCCAGGGCGACTTCATCCATTATTTCCAGAACAGCCTGGTCGTCACCGTCGCCTCGCTGTTCTTCGTGCTTCTGTTCGGCGCGATGGCGGCGTTCGCGCTCTCGGAATACCGCTTCCGCGGCAACACGCTGATGGGGCTTTACCTCGCGCTCGGCATCATGATCCCGATCCGGCTCGGCACCGTCGCCATCCTGCAATTGATGGTGGCGAGCGGGCTGGTCAACACGCTGACGGCGCTGATCCTGGTCTACACCGCGCAGGGGCTGCCGCTGGCCGTCTTCATCCTGTCGGAATTCATGAAGCAGGTGTCCGACGATCTGAAGAATGCCGGCCGCATCGACGGCCTGTCGGAATACACCATCTTCTTCCGGCTGGTGCTGCCGCTGGTGCGGCCCTCGATGGCGACGGTCGCCGTCTTCACCATGATCCCGATCTGGAACGATCTGTGGTTCCCGCTGATCCTGGCGCCGTCGGAAGAGACCAAGACGGTGACGCTCGGCGCGCAGCTCTTCCTCGGCCAGTTCGTCACCAACTGGAACGCCATCCTGGCCGCACTCTCGCTGGCGATCATGCCGGTGCTGACCCTCTACGTCATCTTCTCGCGGCAGCTGATCCGCGGCATCACATCCGGAGCCGTCAAGTGAGTCTAGAAAAACCTCTTCGTGTTGTCGTCGCCGGCCTCGGCAATATGGGCCGCAGCCATGCGCTGGCCTATCACAACAATCCGGGCTTCGAGATCGCTGCACTGATCAACCGCTCCGACGTGCCATTGCCGGAAGGACTGTCGGGCTATGACATCCGTCGTTCCTTCGACGATGCATTGCGCGATGAAAAGCCCGACGTCGCCTGCATCGCCACCTATTCCGACAGCCATGCCGACTATGCGGTGAAGGCATTCGAGGCCGGCTGCCACGTCTTCGTCGAGAAGCCGCTCGCAACGACGGTGGCGGACGCCAAGCGCGTCGTCGCGGCGGCCAAGGCCAATGGCAGAAAGCTGGTGATTGGCTATATCCTGCGCCATCACCCGTCCTGGGTCCGGCTGATCGCCGAGGCGCGCAAGCTTGGCGGCCCTTACGTGTTCCGCATGAACCTCAACCAGCAATCGTCGGGCCCGACCTGGCAGACGCACAAGCAGTTGATGCAGACGACGTCGCCGATCGTCGATTGCGGCGTGCACTATCTCGACGTCATGCTGCAGATCACCGACGCCAAGCCGGTCGAGGTGCGCGGCATGGGGCTGCGGCTGACCGAGGAAATCGCGCCGACCATGTACAATTACGGCCATCTGCAGGTGCTGTTCGATGACGGTTCGGTCGGCTGGTACGAAGCTGCCTGGGGACCGATGATTTCGGAAACGGCGTTCTTCGTGAAGGACGTGATGTCGCCCAATGGCTGCGTGTCGATCGTCATGAAGGAAGGTGTGAAGTCGGACGACATCGACACCCACACCAAGACCTCGACCATCCGCCTGCACAGCGCTGCGACGGGTGCGGACGGCAAGTTCGCCAGGCCGGACGAGATGCTGTCGATGGACGGCGAACCCGGCCACCAGGATCTCTGCGACCTCGAACAGGCCTTCGTGCTGAAGGCGATCCGGGAAGACATCGACCTGACCCGCCACATGGACGACGCGGTGAAATCGCTCGCCGTCTGCCTTGCCGCCGATGAGAGCGTGCGCAGCGGCGCCCCAGTTAAGCTCTAGTAGGGCAAACTCTAGAACAAGGACGAAGCCGTGGGCTCGCTGGTAATCGAGAATGTGAAGAAGGCCTTCGGGCCGGTCGAGGTGCTGAAAGGCATCAACCTCGAAGTGACCGACGGCGAATTCGTCGTCTTCGTCGGCCCATCTGGCTGCGGCAAGTCAACCTTGCTCAGGGTCATCGCCGGGCTGGAGGATTCGACCTCCGGCAGGGTGGTGATCGACGGCGCCGATGTCTCGGCCACGCCCCCGGCAAAACGCGGCATCGCCATGGTGTTCCAGACGTACGCGCTCTACCCGCATCTGACGGTGAAGAACAATATGGGCCTCGGCCTCAAGCAGGCCGGCACGCCCGCCCCGGAGATCGAACGCCGCATCGGCGTCGCCTCGTCGATGCTGTCGCTGGAACCGTATCTCGAGCGGCGGCCGGCGGAACTGTCGGGCGGCCAGCGCCAGCGCGTCGCCATCGGCCGCGCCGTGGTGCGTGAGCCAAAACTGTTTCTCTTCGACGAGCCCTTGTCGAACCTCGATGCAGCGCTGCGCGTCAACACGCGGCTCGAGATCGCGCAGCTGCACCGGCGTCTGAAGGCGACGATGATCTACGTCACCCATGACCAGGTCGAGGCGATGACGCTGGCCGACAAGATCGTCGTGCTCAACGCCGGCCAGATCGAGCAGATCGGCGGCCCGATGGAGCTCTACAATTCGCCGGCAAACGAATTTGTCGCCGGCTTCATCGGCTCACCGAAGATGAACTTCATCGACGGCGCGCGGCTGGGCGAGACGGCCAAGACCATTGGCGTGCGGCCGGAGCATCTGACCGTGGATCCAAAATCCGGCGCCTGGAAGGGAACGGTGGTGCACGCCGAACATCTCGGCGCCGACACCAACCTCTATCTCGACTGCGAGAAGGCCGGACTGATCACCGTGCGCATTTTCGGTGTCTACGACGCCGAGCCAGGTGCGACGCTGTATGCAACGCCGGAGCCGGGTAAGACATACCGGTTTGGGGCGGACGGCAAGACGATCAAGTAATCCTTCGCCGACAGCAACCACGGCGATCACACCGCGCCGAGCAGCACCGCGCCATGGATCGCCGCCTGCCAGCCCAGGGCCGCCCAGCGTATGTCCAGAGGCTCTACAACAAGCGAATGCGGCAGGCTGTCCGCGATGCGCTGCTTGAGCGTCTGGCGGGGATAGGACTTCATGTCGACGATACCGCCGCCGATCAGGATCGTCTGCGGGGAAAACAGGGCGGCTGCGGTTGCGACGGCCACCGCCTGCTGCCAGACGATTTCGTCGAGCCATTCGCGCAGCGATGGCGGCTGCCCGGTCGCCGAAAACAGATCGGCCACCGGGATATCGTAGTCCGTCGCGAGTTCGACGAGCGTTGCTCCCGAGGCATAGGTCTCGACCCGGTTTGGCGGTCCGCTTTCGTCGGGCCGGTAGATCGGCATGTGGCCGATCTCGAGCGCCCAGCCGCCACCCCTGAAAATGCCGTCCTTGCCGAGATAGGCCGCACCGATGCCGGTGCCGAGATAGACCGCCAGCACCTCCTTTTGCCGCTTCACCGCGCCGGCAACGCTTTCGCCCAGCAATTGCAGCACGACGTCGCGTTCGAGCCGCACGGGAACGCGGAGCCGCGATGCCAGTTCCGTACCCAGCCGGATGCCGTTCAGCTCGGGAATGTTGGCCGTGTGCAGCACCGTGTCGAAGTCGCGGTCGATGAACCCAGGCACCGTCGCAACGACCCGTGCAGGTTTGAGCCCGGCATCGCGGCAGGCTGCGGTGACCGCATCGGCCAACCCCGCCACAGGCGCGCCCTGGCGCAGTTGCGCGGTCGGGTAGGTGCGGGCAAAATCCACCGGGATGCCGTGGTCGGCAAAGCCAACCTTGACCGACGTGCCGCCGATCTCGACCACGGCGATCGTGTCGTCCATCGTTTGATGCTTCATGCCAGCGCTTCCAGGAACTCCGAAAGACAGGCGCGGAATTCCCGCCGGTAGGCGGCGCGATCCTGCGATTTGGCTGTGATGGTGCAAAGCCGGGCCGACGGGATGAGCCCGGCCAGCGTCTGTGCGTCGTCCAGTCGATGGACGAGGTCATGGTCATGGCCGATGACAAGGGTCGGCATCGCGATAGCGCGGATGTCCGCCTCGCTCACGCCCGGACCATCGCCCGCGATCGCCACCAGCAACCTACCGAACAGAACCGGGTCCGGGCGATTGAAGAAGCCTTGCAGGCTGGCGAGATTGTCCGGCGCCAGCCTCGCTAGCTCTGCGGCAACTGCGCTGTCATCGAACAGACGCCTGGCGTCAGGCGAATGGCGCATCAGGAGATCGCCGACCACGGCATAGGGCCTCATATTTTCCGGAGCCGCCTGGGCTACCCAGGCGGGCCGGGCGAGCACCAAAGCGCGCACACGGGCCGGCCTGTGCACTGCCAGGCGCAGCGCCAGCGCCGCGCCCATCGAGATGCCGCCGACGACGGCCGAGCCGATGCCGAGAGCGTCGGCCAGCGCTTCGACGTCTTCGGCAAACGTCGCAACCGAAAGCCGCTCGACCGGCCCGTAGCTGGATCCGCCCTGGCCCCGGCATTCGAGCGTCACCCGCCGGGTCACCGGCAGATCGGGAAACACGTCGGCGACCTGCGCGTCGTCGCCGCCTAGGCCGTGCTGAAAGATGACGGGAAGCCCGGCGCCGACGTCCCGGTAGGCAAGATCGACGCCATCGCGGCTGAAGGTCTCTTTCACGCGCGCTCGCTTCCTTCCAGTACGGTGCGCAGAAAGGCGCCGACACCTGGCGCCTCGGCCTCTGTCAGGCCATGTGTGATCAAGGGGCCGTCGAACCCGGCAGCCTTCAGGCGGCCGATGAAATGCGGGAAGTCGACCACGCCCTTTCCGGCTGCGGCAAAACTGCCATCGGCATGGCGGTCCTTGGCATGGGCCATGCCGATCTCGGCGGCCAGCAGATCGATGGCTTCGTCGATGAGGCGATGACGCTCCGCGCTGTCGGCCACTTCGAACAGATTGGCCGGGTCGAGCACGATGCGCAGCCGCGTGCTGTTCATTTCGTCCAGCAGGCGGCGTGCGGCCCGGGCGCTGGAGAGGACATTGGCCAGTTCCGGTTCGATGCCAAGCTCGATGTCGAAGCGCTCGGCAATCGCGATCGCCGCTTCCATCTCCGTCCGCAGATCGCTCCACGCCGCCTCGCTTGCATTGTCGGGATGCCAGCGCCACTGATCCTGCGCATCCCTTGTGCCGGTGCACAGCGTGATCAGTCGCGTGCCCATATCGGCGCATGACGCGGCCAGTACCTCAAGCCGGGCGAGTCCCTGGATGCGAACCGTGCGATCCGGGTGGATCATGTTGTAGGTTCCCGAAACCGCCGCGATCGAAACGCCGGCCTCGCCGCTCGCCTCAGCGACGGACCGGACCGCGTCGCGTTCGATGCTGTCCGGCATCGGCGGCAGGCCAAGGCACGCCATGTTGAACTGCGCCGCCCTATAGCCGGCATCCGCGACCGCGCGCAGCACCGGCGAGGCGCCGGTGGTGGCGAAGGTCCTGGCGAAAATCCCAAGCTGCATCACGCGACCCCGTCGACATCGGCCAGACGGACGGCGCGGCCGCCGGCAGCGGCCGAGCGGGCGATGGCCGCCATGCCCCTGACCGAGGCGATGCCGTCCTCGATGCCGGCGCCGATCATGGGCGCGCCATTCAGCACGACATCGGCAAAGCCTTCGAGCTGCCGGCGATAGAAGTGGCCATCCGCGCCAAGCGTCCGGTGCCAACTGCCATCGGCCTCGCGGAAAATGTCGACCTCGCTGCTCTTGTAGTACCAGGGGTTATACGTCTTAGCGAGAACGCTGCCGTTCTGGCCGTAGATCTGGAACCCTTCGTGCCAGTCCATGCGCACGGCGACCGTCAGGTCGAGATGGCCGATCGTGCCGTCGGCGAAGATGGTGGTTATGAACCAGCAATAGGCGCCATAGCGCTCGGTGAGCCGGGCCTCCACCGCTTCGATCTGCCCATGCAGATGGCGCGCCGTATCGAGGAGATGGCTGCCATGCGCCAGCATATAATACTGGCGCAGATCCGCCTTGGGATTGACGGCAGGCTTGCGCGCCTTGGCGCTGGTGATGATCAGCGGCTGCACCGCATCGGTCATCGGGTAGCGGTGGGTGCTGTCGCAATACCAGCCCTTGAACGCCAGCCGCTCGCCCATTTCGTCGTCGACGAAAGCCTTGGCCGCTTGGATGCCGGGGTCGAAGCGCTTCATATGGCCGACCTGGAGCACCTTGCCGCTCTTGTCGAGCGTGGCCCGCAAACCTTCGACCTCCTCGACCGAAACGCCCAGCGGCTTTTCGCAAAGCACATGCTTGCCGGCATCGAGCGCCAGTTCCGCGGCCTTGACGTGAAAAATGTCCGATGTCGCGATGATGACGGTGTCGAGATCGGGATCGGCCAGCATCAGGCCGTAGTCGGCATAGGATTTTTCGGGCGCGTAGGTCGCGGCCATCCTGTCGCGCAGATCGTCGGCGACATCGCAGATGGCATAGAGATCGGCATTGCGTGCCTTGGTGCAGGATTCGAAATGCGCCGCCTGGGCAATCGGACCGCAGCCGAGCACGCCGACACGCAGCCGCTTTTCGTCTTTGCGAGGCATTGAATCTCTCCTGATTAGCGCGCGGCGAGGCCGCGAAGTTGAAATTGCGGATCGCCCGACAAAGCTGCCTGATGCAGCAGACAGGCAGCGCCCAATGCCGGACCGTCGGCGCCGACGCGCGACAGTTCCACTGTGGGAACGGGATAACCTTCAGCCAGGAAGTCCGAGAGGAAAGCTTCCACCTGTTTGGAGACAAAGGGATAGACAGCATTGACGGAGCCGGAGAGGATGATGCGTTCCGGCTGCAAGGTGCAGGCAAGTGTTGCCAGCCCGCGACCGAACCAGAGCGCCCAGTCGCGCGCCGTGGCAACGGCTGGCGGCTCGCCGTCGGCCAATGCCGCCACAAACTCATGCAGGCCGGCGCGCAGTCCGCTTATGTGCAAATAGCGAGCCAGCAACGCATCCTTGCCGACATAGGATTCCAGCCGCCCCGGGCGCTTCGCGTCGAAGACAAAACCTTCGTCGCCAATGCGAAGATGACCGATTTCGCCGGCGCCGCCGAGCCGGCCGCGATGCAGCCTGCCGGCATTGATGATGCCGCCGCCAACGCCGTTCTCGATCAGGATGACCAGAGCATCCTCGTCGTCTTTTCCTGGCCGCGACCGGTATGTCTCGGCCACCGCCACGGCATTGGCATCGTTTTCCAAGAGGATTGGAAAGTCCGCGCCAAAGGCAGTGCGCAAAAGCTCCGCCAGATTGACCCCGTGCCAGCCAAGAATGGTGGCATGGTATGAAATCCCGTCGGCGGCGGGGAAGCCGGGCACGGCGACATTGAGCCCGTAGGGGCGCGTGCCCGCAGGCAATTGCGAGCGGATCTCGGCGACGAGTTCCCCGATGATGGCAACCGCGGCTTCAGGCGTGCTGCCCGGGCCGGCAAATGCCCTAGAGGCGCTCGCACGCCGCGCGCCGGCAAGGTCGACAGCCACGGCTGCGATCCAGTTGACGCCGATATAAGCGCCAAGGAAGAAGCCGCCATTGCCTTCGATCTCGACCAGGATACCGGGACGGCCGACCCGACCCTCGCTATCCTGCTCGTCATCCGTTCCATCCGACCGCTCGCGCGCCAGACCGGCTTCGGTCAGCCCCAGCACCAGGGCGCCGGTGGTCGACCGGGTCAGGCCGAGATCGCGTGCGAGCGCCGCTCGGCTCAACGCGCCGGCACGAAACAGCGCCGCAAGTGCCCTCGTTTCGTTCGGCCGAAGATCGGTCGACACCAGCACGTCGTTCTCCACAATTTGTTTGATTTGCATACTAATAGAATTTCTAGGCGGTTTGAAAGACCCAACGTTGGGTGCATTGCAACAAAATATTCAGCATCCCCAAGCCCATTGACCCAAGTTTCAAACGAAAAACTTACAAATTGGCATGGGAGGATGCGATGCCGGTTCTAGCGCGTCTCGAACATATCGTGAAGGATTTCGGTGCCGTCCGCGCGCTGGACAATGTCTCGCTCGACATCAATGAGGGCGAGGTTCTCGGCCTGATGGGCGACAATGGTGCCGGCAAATCGACGCTGGTCAAAACCATCGCCGGAAATTTCCAGCCGACATCAGGCACCCCCCAAGCCTGTCCTCCGGCCGCATCGGCCGGGGGACATCTCCTCGAAGGCAGGCTTGTCAGTTGCCCGCTTCGCAATCAGAGACTGCTTGCGTCTCTCCAGCAGGCGATCAGATGACCGTCGCCGGCCTGCCTGACGGGTGGTTGCGCCTTTCGGCAATCGGGCAGCGCGACAGGACAGCGGGCGGCAAAGGAGCATCCGGAGGTCTCGGCATCGTGTGCCGCGACGTCGAGCTGAGCCGGAGCCCTCGGCGCCGTCTCATCCGAGGGCGCGGCCAGAAGCAGCTTCGTGTAGGGGTGGTTGGGGCCACGGAAAATCTGCTCGGATGACCCCGTCTCGACCAGCCGGCCGCGATAGAGCACGCCGATCCTGTCGGCCATATAGCGCACCACCCTGAGGTCGTGGCTGATGAACAGATAGGTGGTGTCCTTGTCGCGCTGCAGGTCGTTGAGCAAATTGAGCACGGTCGCCTGCACGGAAACGTCGAGCGCAGAGGTCGGCTCGTCCAACACCACGAGCTTCGGCACGCCGGCAAAGGCGCGCGCAATCGCCGCCCGTTGACGCTGGCCACCAGACAGCGATCTCGGCTTCTGGTCGACGGTCGTAGCGGCAAGACGAACCGAGGCCAGGAGATCGCCGACACGCTGCTTCACCTCGCTGCGGCTAAAGCCGGCGAGCCGCCGCAGCGGACGGCCGAGGATCCTGCCGATCCGCTGGCGCGGATTGAGCGTGCGGTCGGGTGACTGGAACACCATCTGCACGTCGCGCCGTTCGCTCAGGCTTCTTTTCTCGACGCGCGGCGCGACAGTGCTGCCGAACAGTTCGACCGACCCAGCGTCCGGCGTCTGGAGGCCAGTCACGATCCTTGCCAATGTCGACTTGCCGGAGCCGGATTCGCCGATCAGCCCGAACGTCTCGCCCTGGGCTATCTCCAGGTCGATATCGTGCAGGACGGCCTGGGAGCCGAAGGCGTGGCTGATGCCTTTGCAGGCGACGGCGATCGGACGTGCGGCTTCCGGTTGATCGCTGCGGACAGGCTTCGACGGGCCGGTTGTGTGCATCTCGGCCAGCCTGCCGTCGCGCTTGGTGAAGTTGAGCGCCGGGATCGAGGCGATCAGCGCCTTGGTGTAGGCGTGAACAGGGTTCTCGAAGACATCGTTGGCGATGCCGCTTTCGACCACCGTCCCCGACTGCATCACGGCCACCCGATCGCAGGCCCGGCGGACCATGTTGATGTCATGGCTGATCAGCAGAACGCTGGTTTGGTGATCGCGGCGCAAGTCCTGCAGGATGGCGACGATCTCGGACTGGACGCTGGCGTCAAGCGCCGTCGTCGGCTCATCCAGCACCAGCAGCGACGGGTCGAGCGCAATGGCAATCGCGATGTTGGCGCGCTGCTGCATGCCGCCCGACAATTCGTGCGGATAGAGATCGAGCACCCGCTCCGGATTGCTCACCCTGACGCGGCCGAGCAGCTCGGCGGCGCGGGTGCGTGCTTCGTCCTGCCGAACCGGGCGATGCCGCATGATCGTCTCGGTGATCTGCCGGCCAATCGTCATGGCCGGATTGAGCGCCGCACCCGGATGCTGGTAGACGGCCGCGATGCGATCGCCCCTTAGCCGGCGCAGCTGTTCGCCGGAGAGATTGCGGATCTCGCGGCCCTGGAACTCGAGCGCCGACGCGGCGATCCGGGCGTTATTCGGCAGATAGCGCAGAATAGCGAGTGCCACCGAGCTTTTGCCCGAGCCGGACTCGCCGACAAGGCCGAGCGCTTCGCCTTCGCCGATGGTGAGCGACACGCCGTTGACGGCCGGATGCGATCCCCGGCGTCCATCATAGGCGACGGTGAGCTGCTCGACGTTCAGAACCGATGACGACATGTCTTGCTGAAACCACTTTCTTTCGGCGCGGTCTTCGAGGGCAATCGCTTCCGCTTTCGCGCCGCACAATCTCTATAAAATTACTCGAATTAAGCTGGAGCGCAATCTACCTTTCATCGCTCAGGAGAGATTGTCGCAGCCGGTCGAGGCGTCGCGACGGTCCCTTGGAGCAGTTCTGCAAGGAGGCCGACATGGCACGCGACCACATGATCCTCAGCGCGTTTTTCTTCAACCCGCAGGGCGATCATCGTATGTCATGGCGCCATCCGCGCGCGCCCGGCCGCGAAGTGCTCGACTTCGACTTCTACCGCGATCTCGTCCAGTCTGCCGAGCGCGCCAGGATCGATACGATCTTCGTCGCCGACCATGTCGCGATCTGGGATTCCGTACAGAGCGGCGTAGCCCATTACGCCAATGCCCGCCTGGAACCGCTGACGCTGTTGTCGGCGCTTGCCGGCGTGACCAGGCATATCGGCCTCATCACAACCGCCTCGAGCTCCTACAGCGAGCCCTACAACGTCGCCCGCATGTTTGCCTCGCTCGACCATATCAGCAAGGGCAGGGCGTCTTGGAATGTGGTGACGTCGGCCATGGACGAGGAGGCCCGCAATTTCGGCCGCGACGGCAATATCGAGCACGCCTTTCGCTATGAGCGCGCCACCGAATTCCTCGATATCGTCAAGGCGCTGTGGGACAGCTGGGAAGACGAGGCGCTACTGATCGACAAGGCATCGGGCTATTTCGCCGATCCCGACAAGGTCCATGCGATCAACCACAAGGGCCCGCATTTCAAGGTGCGCGGACCGCTCAATGTCTCGCGCCCGCCGCAGGGCCATCCGCTGATCGTCCAGGCCGGCTCGTCCGAAGACGGCAAGAATTTCGCTACCGCGCACGCCGATGCGCACTTTGCCATCTACAGCACCAAGGAAGACGGCATCAAATATAGGCAGGACATCAACGAGCGCCTCGCCCGTTACGGCCGCAAGCCCGAGAGCTTCAAGATCCTGCCGGGCATCCTGCCGATCGTCGCAGCTTCCGAAGCAGAGGGACGCGAGCGGCAAGAGTATCTGCAGAGCTTGCTTCCCGATCGGGTCGGCATCGACCTTCTCTCGAGCTGGAGCGGTGTCGATCTCTCAGTCTTCCCGCCGGACGGCCCGCTACCGCCGCTGCCGGACGAAAGCACATTCAATGGTGGCCGCACTTCGTTGAACCGCGTCAAGGAATGGTCGAAGCAGAACCTCACTCTGCGCGAGATCGCTCGCAAGCTCGCCAACAGCGGTTCGGTGCCGACCGTCGTCGGCACGCCCAACCAGATCGCCGATCAGCTGCAGGACTGGCTCGAGGCAGGTGCCGCCGACGGCTTCAACCTGATGTTCCCGCTGCTCCCGGAGGATTGGGTGAATTTTGCCGAGCAGGTCGTGCCGGAACTGCAGCGCCGCGGCGTATTCCCCACCGAATATGCGCCGGGGACGCTGCGTGATCGTTTCGGCCTGGCTCGGCCGGCCAACCGCTTCGCCGAACAGCGCGACAATGTGCGCGCCGTATCCTGACTTGGGGCAACTGATATGACCGGAGCGCCAAAACTTCAGCCCCGCGAAGCCACGGCTCCGCAGCTCATCAATGTTCTGCACAGCCCCAAGCGCATTCGGGTCAAATTCGCCGGCCGCACCATCGCCGACAGCCGCAACGTCCTGGTGCTGCGCTCCAACCATTTTCTGCCGATCTATTTCTTCCCGGCCTCCTCGGTGGACCGCTCGCTCTTGAAGCCGTCCGAGCATAGCCAGCCCCATCCCGTCGGTGGCGAAACCACCTATTGGAACCTGGAGACGAGAGAAAAAGCTTCGCCCAACGCCGCCTGGTCGCTTGTCGCGCCGCCGGATGAAAATCTGTCGCCGCTGGCCGGGCGTATCGCCTTCACCTGGAAGGCGGTCGACCAATGGTTCGAGGAGGAAGAAGAGGTCTTCGTCCACGCCCGCGATCCATACGCACGCATCGATGTGCTGCAGAGTTCAAGTCACGTCCAGATCTGGTTCGACGGCGAACTGATCGCCGACAGCCATCGCCCGGTGCTTCTGTTCGAAACGCATCTGCCGACGCGTTTCTACCTGCACCCGGACGATGTCAGGCTCGACCGGCTGACCGCTTCGGACAGCACGACGCGCTGTCCCTACAAGGGCATTGCCTCTTACTGGTCGGGCCTGCGCGCCGACGGCTCGGTAAGCCCCGATATCGCCTGGAGCTACCGCGATCCCATTGCCGAAATGCCCAAGATCAGGGGCCTCATCGCCTTCTACCCGCAAGCCGTCGACCGCATCCATCTCGACGGCGAACCAGTCGCTTAAAGCCATTCAACAGTCATTTCAGACAGGGGTTTCAAAATGACCAAACGCAACGACATCGATACGCTTCGCAATCTGTCCGGCGACATCTGGAACGTCGCCGTCGATGAGCACCAGGCCGGCTTCCTCAAGCGCCGCGATCTGCTGAAATACGCAGCCTTGATCGGCCTCACCGGCTTTGCCGCCTCGCAGGGACTTGCTGGTTTCGGCACGGCGCGCGCTGCCGGCGCCGGCGGCACGGTCCGCGTTGGGCTCGGACAGCCGACCAAGGCGATCGATCCCGTCTCGATCACCGATCCGGCCAGCATCGGCGTCATCAGCCAGGTCGGCGAATATCTCATCCTCGACGATCCCAAGGACGGTCTGCAGCCGAAGCTCGCTCTGTCCTGGGAGGCCGACGAGACGGCCAGCCACTGGACCTTCAAATTGCGGCCGGGCGTGAAATTCCACGACGGCCGCACCGTCACAGCCAAGGATGTTGTGGCGAGCTTCGAGCGGCTGGTCGATCCGGCCAGCGGTTCGTCCGCTTTGTCTGCCTATAAGGGCATCCTGTCCAAGGGCGGCGCCAAGGTCGTCGACGACCAGACAGTCGCCTTTGATCTCGAGGGCCCCAACAGCAACTTCCCCTTCTATGTCTCCTCCGACGTCTACAACGCCGTAATACTGCCGGCCGACTATGCCGGCGATTTCGAGAAGAATTTCAACGGCACCGGCCCGTTCAAGCTCGAATCCTTCCGCCCCAAGCAGGGCGCCAGCTTCGTGCGCAACCCAGACTATTGGGGCGACAAGGCGCTGCCCGACCGCGTCGAGATCAAGTTCTTCGACGACGAGCAGGCGCAGGTGCTGGCGCTGCAGGCCGGCCAGCTCGACGTCATCCCGAGCACGACCCGGCTGGAATTGGCGATCGAGGGCAATCCCAACTTCAAGCTGCTCAGCGTGCAGGCAAGTTCGCATGACGAGGTGCATCTGCGGACCGACCAGGCGCCGTTCACCGACAAGCGCATTCGCCGCGCCTTGGCGCTCACCATCGACCGCGAGGCGGTGGTCAAGGGCTTGCTCAAGGGCCGCGCCATCGTCGGCAACGACACCCCGTTCGCGCCGATCTTCCCCTCGGCCGATCCGTCGGTGCCGCAGCGCAAGCAGGACATCGCCGAGGCCAAGCGCCTGCTTGGCGAAGCCGGCGTGCCGAACGGCTTCCCGGTGACGCTGACCACCGAGCGCGCCTATGACATTCCCGATTATGCCGTGCTGATCCAGAATTTTGCCAAGAAGGCCGGCATCGACATCAAGCTCAACGTGCTGCCGCAGGACGCCTATTATGGCTCGGCGAAGTTCGGCTCGTCGCCATGGCTCGATTCCAATCTCGGCATTACCGATTTCGGACATCGCGGCACGCCCGACATCTTCCTCAACGCGACGCTGAAGAGTTCGGGCGCCTGGAATGCGGCGCATTTCAACAACCCGGCCTATGACGGGCTGCTGCTCGAATATGGCAAGGCCCGCGACCTTCAGGCGCAACGCCTTGCCGCGGGCAAGATCCAGACCTTGCTGCTGGACGAGACGCCGCTGATCATCAGCTACTTCTCGCAATACAGCCGCATCGTCTCGTCGAAGGTCGAGGGCGTCCGCTTCACGGCGATCTCGCATCTGCTGCTCGACCGCGTGACGTTCGCCCAGGCATGATTGCGAGACGTCCAGCCACTCCGGGCACTAAAATCCGATGCTGACCGGCCGCACTGTGTCGGTGCGGGCAGCCTCGCTTCTGCTCACGCTGTGGCTGGTCAGCATGCTGGTGTTCTTCGCCGGGCAGGTTCTGCCCGGCGATGTCGGTCGCCTCATGCTCGGGCCGTTCGCCGATGCCGAGGCCGTCGCGGCGCTGAACAGGCAGCTCGGCGCCGACCAGCCGGTGCTCGTGCAATACTGGCACTGGTTCAGCAGCGTGCTGTCAGGCGACTTCGGCACCTCCCTGTCGCTGCGTCTGCCGGTGGCGCCCTTCGTTCTGGAAAGCCTCAAGCGCTCGGCGGCCCTTGCCGGAATTATCCTCGTCTTTCTGCTGCCGCTGGGCATTGGCGCCGGCATCGTCGCCGGTCTCAACCAGGGCCGCTTTATCGACCGCCTGATCGTACTCGCCGGCGTGTCCTTCGGCATTGTCCCGGACTTCGTCTCCGGCCTGCTGTTGCTCATCGTCTTCGGCCTGTGGCTGAACTGGTTCCCGATCACCGGCGCTGCTCCCGATGGCGCCGGGCTGTGGGTCAGTGGCTATTACCTGATCCTGCCGGCGCTGCCGCTGGTGCTGAACCTTGCCGGCTACATCACCCGCATGACGCGGGCCGGCGTGATCGAGGCGCTGGCCGCCGACTATACGCGCACCGCCGTCCTGAAAGGCCTCGAGCGTCGCGAAATCCTCATCCGGCACGTGCTGCGCAATGCGCTGACGCCGACCGTCGCCGTGCTCGCGACGCAGACCGGTTACATGCTTGGCGGGCTGGTGGTCATCGAAGCGCTGTTCGGCATACAGGGCCTCGGCAACCTTGTCCTCAACGCCGCCAAGTCGCGTGACTTCCCGATGCTCGAAGCCGGCGTGCTGGTCATGGCGACCATCTTCGTGCTGTCGGCCGCGGCAGGCGATCTCGTGAATGCCTTGCTCGATCCGCGGCAGCGCCGCCGTGTCTCGCCATGATGGAACTGATGGAATTGCCGGAGCGCCGTACGCTGGGCTGGCGGGCAGCAAGTCGCATCCGCGAGACTGTTTCGCAGCTGCCGCCCTCGGTCATCATCGGCTCGCTGATCGTGCTGTTCTGGGTCGGCTGTGCCGTGTTCGGCAGCCTGTTTGTGCCCTACGATCCCTATGCCGAGGATTTCCTCGTCATGCTGGCGCCGCCCGACGCGGCGCACTGGTTCGGCACCGACCAGCTCGGCCGTGACGTGCTGTCGCGCATCGTCGTCGGCTCGCGTGACATCCTGCTGGTCGCGCCGGCAGCAACCCTGCTCGGCGTTGCCGCCGGCAGCGTGCTTGGGCTCGTGCTCGGCTATTTCGACGGGCTGGTCGACGCCATCGGCGCCAGGCTGCTCGACACGCTGATGGCCTTTCCCTTCATCGTTCTCGTCACCATGACGCTTGTCGCGCTCGGGCCGTCCAACCTTACCGTCATCCTGGTGATCGGCATCGCCTATGCCCCGCTGGTGGCACGGACGGTGCGTGCCGCCGTGCGCGAGCAGCGCGAGCGCGACTATGTCAGCGCCGCCCGTCTCGGCGGCGAGAGCGCTCTTCCCATCATGTTCCTCGAGATCCTGCCCAATGTCAGGGAAACCATCCTCATCGAGCTGGTCACAAGGCTTGGCTACGCCTTCTTTTCGATCGCCACGCTGAGCTTCCTCGGCCTCGGCATCCAGCCTCCCTCAGCCGATTGGGGACTGGCGGTTGCCGACGGCTACGGCTTCCTGACCGGCGGCAAATGGTGGGTGGTGATCTTCAACTCGGCGGCCATCGTTTCGCTTGTCATGGCAACCAATCTGATCGCGCAAGGCATGGGCGCCTTCGAAAACAGCGATCGGTGAGGAGCGGAACGCTCAGCAAAGCTGACGCGCAATCGCGGACCGTGCGCTAAAATCGTTCCTCGTGATTCGGCTCTGACAGGGCCTCAAAGCAAGGAACGGCATGAGCAAGGCCCTCATTACATTCGCATTGGTCGCGGTGCTCACCGCATTGCTCATGGCGCTCAGCCTGGGGGTGGCCAGGCACGGCTACCCCTATGGCGCGATCGGCGTGAGGCGGCTGGACGGCATTGCCGATGCCGGCTCGTTCCTGCCGCTCGCCGCCGTCTATTTCTTCGGCGCCATGCTGATGATGATCCTGCCGATCCGCGCCGCCGGCATCGTCTTGACCCATGCTGCGGATGCGCTGCTCTGGGCGGTGATCGCCCTGTTCGCCACGATTGTCGGCTGTCTCGTCGCCCGCTGGGCTTTCGGCCAGAGCAGCGTGCTGTGGGCGCTCCTGAACTGGCGTTTCCTGTTCGCCGCGGCCATCGTTGGCAGCCATTTCACCATGAACGAGCTGCGCCGTAACATCCTGCTCAGAAGCCTGTTCTTCGTCATCTTCGCCGCGGCAACGCTGGCTTGCCTGTTCTGGACTTTTCCGACCTGACAGGCCGCTTCATATTGTCCATCTTGAGGCCGCGGCTTTCATAGCCGCGCGCCATCGGCTATCCAGTCCGCAGCCAGATTTCAGCCCTCACAGTGTCGTCATTTGTCTGATAAATGATTCAGGCATACGGCACCCCCAGCGAACCAATACAAGGAAACCGCGACATGAGCCTCTTTCGTAAAAATCTGATCGATGGCGAGTGGGTGGGCGAGGCCGGCTCGCGCAACATCAATCCCTCGAACACGGGCGATGTCGTTGGCGAATATGCCTCGGCCGGCGCCGAGCAGGCAAAGCAGGCCATCGCGGCGGCCAAAGCCGCCTTCCCGGCCTGGTCGCGTTCGGCGCCGCTGGTGCGCCACGCCGTGCTGAAAAAGGCGTCGGACGAGATCATGGCGCGCAAGGACGAGATCGGGCGCGCGCTGTCGCGCGAGGAGGGCAAGACGCTGGCCGAGGGCATTGGCGAGACCATCCGCGCCGCCCAGATCTTCGACTTCTTCGCCGGCGAGACGCTGCGCCTGTCGGGTGAATTGGTGCCCAGCGTTCGCCCGGGCGTCGGCGTCGAGATCACCCGCGAAGCCGTCGGCGTCGTCGGCATCATCACGCCGTGGAATTTCCCCATCGCCATTCCCACCTGGAAAATCGCGCCGGCACTCACGCATGGCAACACCATCGTCTTCAAGCCGGCCGAACTCGTCCCCGAAAGCGCCTGGACCATTGTCGACATCCTGCACCGCGCCGGCCTGCCGAAAGGCGTGCTCAACCTGGTCATGGGCAAGGGCTCGGTGGTCGGCCAGGCCATGCTCGACAGCCCCGACCTCAACGCCATCACCTTCACCGGCTCGGTCGGCACCGGCAAACGCGTCGCCGCGGCAAGCGTCGAGCACATGCGCAAGTTCCAGCTCGAAATGGGCGGCAAGAACCCGATGGTTGTGCTCGACGACGCCGACCTCGCCACGGCTGTCGAGTGCGCCATCAACGGCGCCTATTTCTCGACCGGCCAGCGCTGCACGGCATCGTCGCGCCTGGTGGTGACCGAAGGCATTCACGACCGCTTCGTTGCCGCGCTCAAGGAGCGCCTGGAAAAGCTCGTCATCGGCGATGCGCTCGATGCCAAGACCCAGATCGGGCCCGTCGTCGATGCGAGCCAGCTGAAGCAGGACGAGGACTATATCGCCATCGGCAGCCAGGAAGGCGCCAACCTCGCCTTCGGCGGCGAGCGGCTGGACCGCGAAACACCCGGCTTCTATCTCAGGCCGGCGCTGTTCACCGAGAGCACCAACGCCATGCGCATTTCGCGGGAAGAAATCTTCGGGCCGGTCGCCAACGTCATTCGCGTCAAGGACTATGACGAGGCGCTTGCGGTTGCCAATGACACCCCCTTCGGCCTGACCTCCGGCATCTGCACCTCTAGCCTCAAGCATGCCACGCATTTCCGGCGCAATTCCGAGGCCGGCATGGTGATGGTCAATCTGCCGACCGCCGGCGTCGATTTCCACGTCCCGTTCGGTGGCCGCAAGGGATCGAGCTACGGCCCGCGCGAGCAGGGCCGCTATGCCGCGGAGTTCTACACTACGGTGAAGACAGCCTACACCTTTGCCGGCTAATCGACGGGTGAACCGATGACAGCGGCGAAAGAGGAACTGACCTGGCTCAACCCGCCGCCGCACCATGCTTTCGGTAATGGCATCGTGCATGTGCGCACCGGCGGGGAAACCGACTTCTGGCGCGAAACCTTTTACGGCTTCTGGCGTGACAATGGCCATTTCCTCTATCGCCCGGTTGAGGGTGACTTCAGCGCCGAAGTCACCGTCAAGGGCGACTACAAGGTGCTCTACGACCAGGCCGGGCTGATGCTGCGGCTGAGTGAAACGCACTGGATCAAGGCCGGCATCGAATACACCGACGGGCTGGCTTACTTTTCGGTGGTGGTCACCAACGACACCTCGGACTGGTCGCTGCTCAGCATTCCCACCGGCCCCGACGGCGTGCGCATCCGGCTGACCCGCCATGCCGAGGCGATCCGCATCCAATATCTTGATACCACCGATGGCAAGTGGAAGCCGGTGCGGCTGGCTTATTTCCCGATCTCCAAATCCGTCGATGTCGGCATGATGTGCTGCTCGCCGCAGCGCGAAGGGTTTGAGGTAACATTCTCCGGCTTTACTGTCGGCCCGCCGATTTCCAGGCAATTGCACGACTGACGGCCATATCGATGGCGGACTAACCGTCTGCCCGATGCTGGAAGAACTGCAAAAACAGCTCCCGTTCGGTGGTTATGTCGAGCTTCTCGTAGATGCGGCGGCGGTGGTTCTTCACCGTGCCGACGGCGATGCCGAGCCGTTCCGCGATGTTGGCGGTCGGATGTCCCGCCAGGATCAACTGCACCAATTCCCGCTCGCGCAGCGACAGCTCCGGCCACAGGCTCGCCGGGATGGTCGGCTCCTGCCGGGGCGAGGCGCCGGGGCCGGTCGGCGCCGATGTGCGGGAGAACTCGGTGCCGCGCGCCTTGATGTCGAGCGCATGCAAGGCCTCGAACACCGGCAGCCGCTCGTCCAGCAGGGCGATCTCGCTCTCCTTGAAGGTGGAGGTCGAGCGGTCGAGGAAGATGCCGAGGCACCAGTCGCCGCCATCGGCCAGCATGATGCCGACCTCATCGCAGATTTCCGACTGCGCCAGGAAGCCGGCTATGTACTGGCCGCGCTTGGCCTCGTCATCGGCAAGCCGCTTCAGCGGCAGGATGCCCAGCCTCTGCTCACGCCGCCACGAGGCATAGAACGGGTCGAAGACGTAGTAATTGTCGAGATAGCGCCGGACCATCTCGTCGGAGAAGCGCCGGTGCTTGATGAATTCCGGCGTCTTCGTCGCCGAATATCGGGTCACGGTGACGAGATCGTGCTCGATGTCCGCGCCGATCAGGTCGATCAGGCAGTCGACATGCCTGTCCGTACCGGTGGCGGCAATCGCCCTGGCGAGCGGCCCCCAGATATTGCCCATGCGCATGCCCTTTTCTCAGCGATCCCGGTCCGGCGGTCATTGTGTCTTTTGGCACATGGCGCAAGGCCGCCCAAGGAATCTAGCTTGAGCATCCTAGAGCAATCCCGAGGCGACCGTGACACAACCCAACCTCACCAGTCCCATCGTCGGCAATCCAATCGTCATCGGCATCGACGCCGGCGGCACCATGACCGACACGATCCTTGTCGACCAGGACGGCCACTTCAAGATCGGCAAGTCGGCAACCACGCCCAAGAACGAGGCCGAAGGCTTCCTCGCATCGGCCGAAGACGCGGCCGACGCCTGGGGCATCTCGCTGGAGCAGCTGTTCTCCGGCGTCAACGTCGTGCTCTATTCCGGCACCGGCATGCTCAACACACTGTTGTCGCGCACCGGGCGCCGGCTGGGCCTGATCACCACCAAGGGTCTGGAAGACATGATCCTGATGGGTCGCGGCCTGCAGGCCTGGGCCGACTATTCCTATGCCGACAGGCTGCATGCGGTCACCCACCACCATCCCGATCCGCTGGTGCCACGCCGCCGCACCCATGGCGTCACCGAGCGCATCGACCAGTTCGGCGACATCGTGCTGCCGCTCTACGAGCATGAGGTCGCGACTGCAGCCAGGAAGCTGATCGCCGACAAGGTCGAGGCGATCTGCATCATGACCATCTTCTCGCACGTCAATCCGGTGCACGAGAAGCGCATCGCCGAGATCTGCCGCGAGGAAGTGCAGAAGGCCGGCGCCGACATTCTCGTCTACACCAGCCACGAAGTCCGCCCGGTCATTCGCGAACAGTCGCGGCTGAACTCGGTGCTGATCGAGGCCTACGCGACGTCGCGCGGCCGCAAGCAGCTTAGGGGTATCGAGGACGTCTCGAAGAAATACGGCTTCAAATACGGCGTGCAGACTTTGCTCTCCTTTGGCGGCCTGACCTCGATCAATCATCCGCGCCTGCACGAAACCATGATTTCGGGCCCGATCGGCGGTATTCTCGGCGCGGCCTATGTCGGCAAGCTCATCGGCAACGACTCCCTGATCTGCTCGGACATGGGCGGCACCTCCTTCGACATGGGCGTCATTTCGCGCGGCCAGACGCGGATCGAGAACGAGCCGCTGATGGACCGTTTCAAGCTCAACGTGCCGACGTTGCATCTCGACACGATCGGCGCCGGCGCCGGCATGATCCTCAAGGTCGACCCGCTGACCAAGAAAGTCTCGCTCGGGCCGGAAAGCGCCGGTTCCGACCCCGGCCCCATCTGCTTCGCCAAGGGCGGCACTGAACCCACCATCGCCGATTGCGACGCCATACTAGGCCGCCTCAACCCGTATTATTTCCTCGGCGGCAAGGTCGTCTTGCAGGTCGAGAAGGCGCGCAAAGCGTTTGAGGAAAAATGCTCCAGCATCCTTGGCGTCGGGGTCGAGGAGGCTGCCGAAGGCATGATCGACATGCTGGAAGCCGATGCCAACAACGCGCTGCGCCGGGTCATTTCCGGCCAGGGCATCCATCCCTCGGAATTCACGCTGCTGTCCTATGGCGGCTCGGGTCCGCTGCATCTGGCCGGCTGCTCCAGGGGCATCGGCTTCAAGGACATCATCACCTTCCAGTTTGCCGCCGCCTTCTCGGCCTTCGGCTGCACCACCGCCGATTTCATGCGTCGGCATTCGGTGTCGACGCAGCACGACATCGGCGCCCGCGCAAGCGATAACGAGCTGCTCGCTTTCGGCAAGAAGGTCACCGACGTCTGGAATGATCTCACCAAGGCGGCGGTCAACGAGATGATCAGCGACGGCCATATCAGAGACAAGATCAAGACCGTGCCGTTCCTGATGATGCGCTACACCGGCCAGCTCGAGGATGTCGAGGTCATGGCACCGCTTGCCGAGGTCAATTCGGCTGACGACATGCGTAGGGTCATCGACGAGTTCGAGGCGGTCTACGCCAAGGTCAACCATCGCGTTTCGCGCTATGGCGAAGCCGGCTTCACCATCACCGAGCTCGGATTGATCGCCACCGCCGACAAGGTCAAGCCGGTGCTCTTGAAGCGCCCGCTCGGCAAGTCGGCCCCGGCAGCAGCGCACAAGGGCGTGCGCGAGGCCTATATCGGGGGACGCTGGCACAAGGCCAATCTCTACGAGATGGACCTACTGCAGCCCGGTCATGAGGTGATCGGTCCGGCCATCATCGAACATCCCGCCACCACGCTCGTTGTTCATCCGCAGGACCGTGTCCACGTCGATGAGTGGACGCTGCTGCATTACACCCATTCTTGAAAGGGCACCGCCATGTTGGACAGACCTGCCTCGGCCCTGCGCCTTCGCGAACGGCTGCTCGATTCAGAACGGCTGATGGAAGAGACCGGCTGCTATGACGGCATCACCGAGCTCACGCTACGCAACCAGGACCCGCTGAAATTCGAGACGCTGCACACCAAGCTGCGTGCCTATTGCGTCTCGGCCCGCGAAATGGCCCGCCGCATCTCGGCCTCGCCCGGCGTGCGCGAAGTCGGCGAAATGGTGGTGGCGATCTATACGCCCGAGGGCGATGCGATCGCGCTGTCCAACGGCATCATGGTCCACGTCCACACGATGAGCCGCTTCATCAAATGGATGATCGAGAACAATTACGAGGAAAACCCGAAGATCCGCGAAGGCGACATCTTTGCCAACAACGATGCCTTCATCGGCACAGTGCAGGTGCCCGACGTCATGGACGTGGTGCCGATCTTCCATGAAGGCACGCTGGTCGGCTGGGCCGGTGCGGTCTGCCACGAGCTCGAAGCCGGCGGCATCACGCCCGGCGGCGACGTCTGCCTGGCGCAGGAGCGCTTCACCGAAGGCCTGTTCGTCTGCGCCGAGAAGATCGGCGAGAATGACGAGATCCGCCGCGACTACGTCATCCGCTGCGAGCGCAATCTACGCATGCCGATCTACTGGGTGCTCGACGAGAAGGCCAAGGTCGCCTCCTGCATCGACATGCGCGAAAGCGTCAAGCAGCTGATCTCGGAGATCGGCCTCGACTACTGGATGAAGGTATCGAAGGAGTTCATTGAGGAGGGTCGTCGTGCCCAGCTCGCCCGCACCCGCCAGCTCACCGTGCCCGGCATCTATCGCGGCCACACCTTCTATGGCCATGTCACGACGGGCAAGCCCGGCTTCCAGCTGCTTGGCGATCCCGACTGGCTCTACAACATCCCGATCGAGATGGAGATCACCACCGACGGCAAGATCACCATGGACTTCGAGGGCACGCAGCCCTGGGGCTACCATTCGATGAACTGCACGCCGGCCGGCATGGATGGCGGCATGTTCGTCACCTTGACCCAGCACATGAATTTCGAGGGCCTGGTCAATGACGGCGCCTGGATGGCGACCGAGCTGAAGCTGCCGCACGGCACCTGGACCAATCCCGACAATGAGATGGTGGCGACCGCCACATCCTGGGCGCTGCTGCTGCCGGCCTATGGCGTGTTCCAGCGCCTTTTGTCGCGCGGCTTCGTCGCGCGCGGCTTCGTCGAGGAAGCCTTCGTCGGCCAGGTCAACAGCCCGATGATCGAGATGGGCGGCGAAAGCCAGTACGGCACGCCGTTCGGCATGGCGCATTTCGAATGCGCCGCCGCCGGCTCCGGCGCGCTCGCCATCGCCGATGGCCTCGACACCGCCTATGTCGGCTGGAATCCGGAATCCGACATGGGCAACATTGAGGTCTGGGAACAGTCGATGCCGATGGTCTATATCGGCCGCTCGATCATGCCCAATTCGGGCGGCGCCGGCAAATATCGCGGCGGCTGTTCCTTCGTCTCGACCTGGCTGATCAACAAGACCTCGCACCTGCGACTGCACACCTCGGAACACTCCTCGCGGGTATTCGACAATGGCGGCATGTGCGGCGGTTATCCCGCGCCGACCTGCCAGAAGCATCGCGCGGTGCGCAACTCCAACATCCACGAACTGGCGGCAAAAGGCGAACCGCTCGCGCATGCCCCAGGTATCGATCCGCATGTCTCCGACTACGAGAAGAACATCGGCGGCGACCATGCCGTGGTCGAAGGCCCCTACATCACCTCGCCGCACAAGTCGGGGGACATCTTCAGCCATTCCTACAATGGTGGCGGCGGCTACGGCGACGTGCTGGAGCGCGATCCGGTCAAGACCGCCTGGGATGTCGAGAACGGTTTTCTCACCCGCCAGGCGGCGATCCAGATTTTCGGCATCGTGCTGAAGGACGACGCCGAGGGTTATCCGGTTGCCGATATCGACGCCACCGTCGAACGTCGTGCCGCCATGCGCAGAGAGCGTCTGGCCAAGGCGATCCCGGTTTCGGACTGGATCGCTGCCGAACGCGGCCGTGTCGAGAAGGCCGACTTCGCGCCCGAGGTGAAGAAAATGTATGCCAGCGCGATCAAGCTATCGTCGCGCTTCACCAGGGATTTCAGTGATTTCTGGACCGTCGACGCCAGATCGATCTTCATGCCGGGAGCAAAGCCATGACCTCATACAGCAAGGAAGTCCTCGGCGATCTCTCAGCCGGCAAGCTGCCCTGGCCGCAGACAAAGCGCATCATGAGCGCCTACAAGGACGACGACCGCTTCTTCAAGATGCTCGCCGTCTATCAGGACCGTGTCGCATGGAAGGACCCGATCCTGCTGCCGGTCTCGGATCACCTCTTCATCTGCCAAAGCGGCGATGAACGGATCACCCGCTGCGAATGCGGCCACTCCTTCGGCGACTACCGCAAGAACTGGAAGCTCAAGGCTGCGATCAACGTGCGAAACACCGAGGAAGCGCTGCGCGAGATCTATCCCAACAGCGATATCCCCGATCCGCAATGGATGGAAATTCGCGAATTCATCTGTCCACAATGCGGCACCATGCACGAAGTGGAAGCGGCGGCGCCGGGCTACCCGATCGTCCATGATTTCGAGCCAGATCTCGAAGGCTTCTACCGCGAGTGGCTGGGCAAACCGCTTTAGCGAAACTCGATGTTACGGCCGCGTTGCCGGCAAGGTAGCGCTCCTAGCCGGCGACGGACTATGAATAAACGCATCGTACGTCGCATCGGAGACTGCCCACCATGACAGACCTTTCCGGCCGCAGCGCCATCGTCACCGGCGGGTTTTCCGGCATGGGTTTCGCCATTGCTACGGCCCTGGCGCAAGCCGGCGCCAATGTCGCCGTCGGCTCCTACATCGCGCCCGCCGGCGCCGACAGATCCGACGCCGCCTACTATCCCGGCGCCGATGAACTCGAGCGCGTGCGGTTGGCCCTGTCGGCACACGGCACCAGGGTTTGTGCCGCCCATCTCGATGTCCGCGACAGCGAGGTGACCAACCGGTTTGCAGCCGACGCGCAGGCCGCCATCGGCCCGGCCGACATACTGGTCAATGCCGCGGGCACCACCGCCGAACAGCCGGTCTGCGGCCATTCCGACGCGCTGTGGGACAAGATCGTCGACACCAATCTCAGCGGAGCGTTCCGCGTCACCCGAGCTGTGCTGCCCGGCATGATCGAGCGCGGCTGGGGCCGTATCGTCAACATCGGCTCGACGGCGGCTTCCGTCGGCTGGAAGGACAACCCGGCCTACTGCGCCTCGAAGGCCGGGCTGCTCGGCCTTACCCGCTGTGTAGCGCTGGAAGGCGCCGCGCACGGTGTCACTTGCGTCATGATCAGCCCGACCTGGGTCGAGACCGAACTGATGCGCCGCAACGTGGCGCAGGTCGTCGAGCGTGAGGGCAAGGGCAGAACCGCCGAGGAAGCGATGGCCGAGATCGCCAAGGGCAATCCCCAGCAGCGCATGCTGCAGCCGCAGGAAATCGCGGCTCTAGCCGTGTTCCTGTGCTCGGATCTGGCCAAGGGCATCACCATGGAAAACATCCAGATCACCGGCGGAGCGCTGTGGTAGCGGCCACAGTTTGAATTTTCGAACGAGCGAGCCGCATTAACGCCATTTGTCGGTTGCATGGTCGTTTTGGCCCTGCCTGCGGCAACTTTACCCCTCGCGGCAAATTTACCATTGAGTGACAGGCGATAGAGGTTATATTGTGCACTGCACAATGGATGCCCGCTGATCGGGGTCCGGCAAGGGCAGGTTCCGGCGATCGCGCATGACGCAGAAAAGCCGACCATGGGCGCTTCAGCCCAGCCGAAAGGCGGCAGCATGAGAAATCCGGTACGGATATGAAGATCCCGAAATCCATTCTGATCGATCCGGACAACAACAAGGCCTATGCCGCCTTCGCCGTTGCGGTGTCGGTCTTTGCCTTCGCCTACTCCACCAATTTCGGCCAGATCCTGATCCTCGCCTACTATCTGGTATGGCTGCCGCTGCTGTTCGTCGATTACCGGCGTTTCGCCCGCGATCTCTCCAGCGCCTGGCTGCCGCTGCTGTTTGCGGCCTATGTCTGCCTGTCGCTGTTCTGGTCGCAAGCGGCCGGCACCAGCGCGCGGGCGGGGCTGCAATATTTCTCCCACATGCTGTGCGCCTACATCGCGGCGCGCACCATCAGCACGCGCACGCTGGTGCTGGGCTCGCTGATCGGCATCTTCATCGTGCTGCTGTATTCGCTGAAGGTTGGCGCCTATGCGCTCGACACTATCGACGGCACCACCAATTTCGTCGGCGCCTTCGGCTCCAAGAACCAGATCGGCTTCTTCGCCTCGCTCGGCATCTTCTTCTGCTTCGCTTTTCTGGCCTTCTACCGGCGCAACTGGATGAGCTTCGTCTGGACCGCGCCGATCATCCTGCTGTCGGTCTATATGCTGGCGATCGCCCACTCGGCGACGTCGGTCGCTTCGCTTCCGGCGGTGATCGGTGTCGTTGCCTTGCTTGCGATGAGCAAGGTTCTGTCACGCCGCTACCGCCGCGTGCTGTTCGTCGTCGGCGCTACCGCGCTGGTCGGCGGTGTGATGGCTGCGCTGAACCTTGGCCTGCTCGATGTCGTGCTCGGCATCTTCGGCAAGGATTCGACGCTGACCGGCCGCACCTATCTCTGGGAACAGGGCTGGGCCGCCGCGCAGCAGCGTCCGGTGCTCGGTTATGGCTATGCCGCCTACTGGATCCAGGGTTTTGCCGATCCGGAACGGCTCTGGGCCGAGTTCTACATCTCCACCCGCACCGGCTTCCATTTCCACAACACCTATATCGAGACGCTGGTCGAGCTCGGCTTCATCGGCGTGACGATGCTGGCGCTGATCATCCTGCGCTCCTTCTGGGGCCATGTTTCGAAGGTGGTGTTCGGTGACTGGAGCGCCGATTCAGTGGTGCTCGCCGGCGCGGTCGGCATGATGCTGATCCGCTCCTTCTTCGAGGTCGAGATCCTCGGCCCCTATTTCATGGCCTCGTTCATCGTCTATTACGGCCTGTTCAAGCTGCGCCCGGTGCCGCTCGCCAGGGCAAGGCGGGCCTATGTTCCGGTGCCGGACGAGAACACCGCCAACGGCCGCATGCCGGCGCGCGTCTGACTTGCTTATCTCAGGCGACGGCGCGCTTGCGCAGCATCAGCCGCTGCAGGAAGCGGCGCAACGGCTCGTCATAGAGGCGCGTGGCGATGTCGGCGATGACGATGACGGAAACCGCCATGACGATGCCGAACCAGGGATGATGCGCGAACGGGTCGATCGCTGCGGCCTTGCCCGCCCCGGCGATGATCATCAGCAGCGGCGTGTGGATGATGTAGATTGGGTAGGAAATCCGCCCCAGCCAGCCATAGAGGCCTGACAGGCGCGGCGCCGTCGGCGCAATAGTGCCGACCACCACCAGCGCCGGGAAAACAAAGACGACGCAGGCGAGATCGTAGGCGACGCGCGCGCCGCCGACCGGCGCGATGGCAAAGACAACGAGCGTCAGTGCGATCGCGGCCTCTATCCACCAGCCGCGCCGCAGAAAGCCGAGCCCGCTTTGATAGCGTGTCATGGACCGGCAAAGCAGCACGCCCAGGAAGAACGAGAAACAGACGCGTGGCAGGCCGCTGATGATAGTCGATCCGGTCATGCCGAAGTCGAGGGTGCCGGCAATGATAGAGACGACCACCAGCAACACCAGACTGACGGCGATGAGCGTGCTCAGCACGCGTTTCGTCAGCAGGAAGAAGACGGCGACATAGGCTATGTTGACGATCAGCTCGAAGAACAGCGACCACGACGCGGGGTTGAGCGGAAAGATCGTGTGATAGGCATCGCTGACCAGCGGGATGAAGAACATGCCGGTCGTCAGCATGGTGCCGATCTCGGAGATCGGCATGTATTCCGCCGGAATCAGCCGGTTCTTGACGACGAGATAGAAGAAACCGAGCAGCGTGCCGGCGAGGTAGAGCGGGTAGAGGCGTATCAGGCGGATCGCCACGAAGGTGCCGACGCCCATGCCGTTTTCGATCTTGCGGTCATAGGCATGCGCGATGACGAAGCCGCTGAGCAGGAAGAACAGGTCGACGGCCAAATAGCTCGACGGCAGCACCTTGCCGGCGGCCAGGAACGGCGAGAAGTGGTAGAGCATGACGCTGATCGCCGCGACGCCGCGGATGGCATCGAGATTGAGGTAGACGTGGCGCGGTGCGGCGGGCTGCATGGAATGCCTTCAAGCGGTCGAAAAACGGAAGTTCCCGCCCGCACCCTGGCGCGAACGAGCCGAACTGGTTCCTCCCGCCTCCATCGCGCGGGCCTCGCCGAGCGAGCCCGAGCGCTAGAGCAATTCCGGGAAAAGTGGGAAACGGTTTTCCGTCCGGAATTGCTCCAAACAAACAGGTTACTGGCTGGCCGTCGGCGCCAGCTTCACCTTGATGACGTCGCCCGGCAGCACCGGCGTATCTTCCTTGGCGTCGATCTCGCTGGTCTTGCCGTCCGTCACGCGCACCAGCGAATAGATGAGCGCCGGCTCTTCATTGTGGTTTGTGATGGCGGCGGTCGTGGCCGGGTCCGATGCCTGGGCCATCAGGCCCTGTTGCATGTTGACCCTGAGTGCGGCTTCGTTGAGGTCTGCTTCGACCTGCTGCCGGTCGGCGGCAAGTCTCGAGTTCAACGTGTTCTGGGCATCGATGGCATCCTGCGTCGCCTTGCTGACCGACTGCTTGGCGGTGAGGATCGCCGTCTCATAGTCCAGGATCTTGCCCTGCAGATCGGTGACCGACTGTTGCGAGGAAAGCAGGCGTGCGTTGGCGACCAAGCCCTTTTGCGCCAGCGGACCGATACTGTCCGCCTGCTGCTGCGCCAGGTCGACCTGCTTTTGCTGGTTGACGATCTTTTTCTGCAGCGCCTCGATTTCGGACTGCAGGACCCCTTTCAGATCGTCAAGCGCCTGCAGCTTCAGCTTCAACGCTTTCTGGTCGGAGATCAGGATCTGCATTTCGTCGGCGACGATTGTCGCCAGGCGCGGGTCGCCCTCGACTTCCTTAGGCGCCTCGAAACTCTCCTTGCCGGCGAGATCGGCATCGATGCGGGCACGCTTGACGATCAACCGCACGCGCTGGTCGTCATAAATGTCGAAATTGCCCTTGGCGGTGATCAGATCCTTGCCGAGCTGGGTGCCGAAATCGGCGTTGCGCCGGATGCCGCCGGCGATGCTGATCGCCTTGAGCACGGTCAGCTCCGGCACATAGGGAAACTGGCCAGGCGTCTGGATCTCGCCCGAGATGTAGAACGGCCGGAACTGCACCATTTCCACCGAGGCTTCCGGCTTGTCCGACAAGGCAAGCTTGCGCTGCAGGGCGACGCTGATCGCGGTCGCAACCTCCGACGTGGTCTTGCCGGCGGCCGGCAGTTCGCCGACGAACGGCACCGACAAATTGCCGGCTGGACCGACCGAATATTCGCCGTTTACCGCCGACCAGTCACGGAACGTGCCTTCCACCGTCTGCCACTCGGCGACGCGGATGTTGAGCTTGTCCTGCGAGCCGAGCCGGTACTCGTCGGCCATGGCCGGAACCGCGAGCGACAGAGCGAGGCACGTGGCGACGAGCCGTGCCGGCCGCATCGGGCCGGCAAGGCGAAAATACGCTGATATGTCTGTTTTCAACTGAACGTTTCCGATCCGTTTTGGCCCCATCCGCCCGATAGGCCTGCTGCCGAGTGCCTCCTTCGGAACCTGGCAGAATACTATGGCTGCAATGCGAGACCGGCCCATCGCCGAATAGCTTTGGACCGGATTGGCTTCGGGCCGTACCGGCCCGATTGCTGACCAGTTGCGGTCGGTCAGTAGGAACCGCGCGACATCCACACCGCAGGCACGGTCTTGAGGATGATGCGAACGTCTTCGAACAGCGACCAGTTCTCGACATAGTGACGGTCGAACGCGACGCGACTGTCATAGGAGACATCGTTGCGTCCGCTGACCTGCCAGAGCCCGGTCAGGCCCGGCCGCGACTTCAAATAATAGACCGCGGCGCTGCCGTAGATCTCAAGCTCGTCGCGCACCACCGGGCGAGGCCCGACAAGGCTCATGTCGCCCTGCAGGATGTTGATGATCTGCGGCAGCTCGTCGAGGCTGAGCTTGCGCAGAACGGCGCCGACGCGGGTGACGCGCGGATCGTTCTTCAGCTTGCGGGTCGCGATCCATTCGGCGTTGGCTTCCGGATTGGCCGCGAGATAGGCGGCCAGCACACGTTCGCCGTCTTCGACCATGGTGCGGAACTTGAGGCAGGGGAAAATCCGCCCACCGCGTCCGATGCGCTTGTGGCCGTAGAAGATCGAGCCGCCGTCGGAAAGCTTGACCAGAAGGGCCACCATCAGGAACAGCGGGCTAAGCGCCACCAGGCCGACAAGTGAACCGAAAATATCGAAACTGCGCTTCAGCAGCCCGCCGATGGGTGGCGGAAAATCTACGCCGACATGCGAAAATGCCGCATTGGCCGACTTGGCAACGTCCCTCATGCAAAAGCTCCATACGTTGAACGGATGGTTTATGCCACGATACCAAAAAAATGCTGCAGCGCAACACACAATTTCCCATATGGCTGAAATAGTCACGTCAGGAATTGACTAAATAATAAACCCTCCTTGCCCAAATTTTGCCCTTTATGGCGGGTTTGTGACGAATAATTAGCAACCGTAGGAAATGTAATGCATTTTTTCGGCGGGTTTTGGGCAAATCGTCCTTTGCCGCAGAGGGAACGGCTTTAACTGATTTTCGAATCACTGGCTTTGCTAAATTAATCAAGTAAAATACTAATCAACGTTGTAGATTCTACTGTAGTATAAAGCGCATGACGAGTTAGGTCACCACCCCTGCGTGTGCATCGCAGCATGGCGGAGTCCAAGCCGCCGCCAAGCCGAAAATTATTGCAGGTTGCCCTTGCCGTCAGTTTCGCGCCTTAATAGAGTCGCAAATTATTCCTGATAGAGTCTGGATGGGTTGGGAAGGCCGGAAGCAACCGGCCGAAAAAGAGCAGCTAAATAAGCTCGCATGGCGAATGGGGAGATACTCGGGTGGGTAAGTCATCGCTTTTGCATGCTCGGGCCGGTTGACGGGCCGCCGAACATGTCATTACCAAAATTCGTCATTGGAATGGTTTTCGCCCTCGCGATCGTGGTCGCGTGGTCCTATGTCGACGGCGCGACGGTCACCACAACGGTGCTTCGCGTCATCGGCTGCGCTGTCCTCATCCAAGTCGGTTATTTCCTGCTGGTGTATGTTATGATCGCCAGGAGCGCGCCGACATCGGCCGACAGGGCTCGCGACGCCGAAAGAAGCCTCGGCGCCGACAAGGCGGTTGAAGGCGAGAAGCTCTCGGCGAGGCGCAGCGTGCATTGAACAGTCTGAAGCCGCAAGGTCGGCCTCGGATCATCTTGCAGCCGGACTCAGCCTGCTTCGGCCGGCTCGGGTTCCGATTGCTCGCCTGAAAGCATTTTCGACAGGCGGCTGCCGGCCTTCGCTTTCAACCTCTGATATTGCCCGACTTCGACGATTCGTCCGTTTTCGACTGCAACCACCCAGTCGGCGAAGGCGATCATCGATGGCCTGTGCGCAATGGTCAGGATCGTCATCGATCCGCGCAAGCCGTCGATCGATTTGGCGATCAGGGACTGGTTCTGCCAGTCGAGCGCGCTGGTCGCCTCGTCGAGAATGAGCAGCGAAGGTTTGCGCAGCAGCGCGCGCGCCAGCGCGATGCGCTGGCGTTCGCCGCCCGAGAGCCGGACGCCGCGGTCGCCGACCACCGTGTCGAGCCGCAACTCCAGCCGCTCGACGAAGTCGGCGCCATGCGCAGCGCGCAGTGCAGTCCACAGCTCCGCGTCACTGGCTTGCGGCGCGGCAAGGCGCAGATTGGCGGCGATCGTATCGTGCAGCAGGAACACGTCTTGCGGCACATACGCCACCTGGTCGCGCCAGCGCCGGCGGTTGGCGGCGCCGATCTCGACGCCATCGGCCAGGATTTTGCCCTCGCTCGGTTCGAGCAGGCCAAGCAGCATGTCGGCAAGCGTGCTCTTGCCCGATCCTGACGGACCGATCAGCGCCGTTACCTTGCCGGCGGGTAGGCCAAAGGTGACATCGCTCACCACCGGCTTGCCGCCCGCCTCATAGGCAAAGGAGACATTGCGTATGTTGAGCCCGACATCGAGCGACAGCTTGGCATCCGATTCGAGGTTTGCCGGCTCGCGCTCGGCATCGAAACGCGCCTGCATGTCGCGCATCGAGGCATAGGCCGGCAGATTGATCAGCACCTGCTGCGCCTGCATCTGCATGTCCATGAAGCGCGGCGCAATGCGCATGAACACCAGAAGCAGGACAACGATCTCGGCCAGCGAGAGGTTGAAGCGCACCAAAGCGACATAGATGAACAGGCTCAGACCAATGACGCTGGCGACCTGGAACAGAGCGGTGCCGATGGTGCTGTTGCGCACATAGTTGATGTTGTCGGCCTTCATCTTCTCCAGTGTCGCGCGAAGCTGCGCGTAATAGGTCGCCTCGACATTCAGGCTCTTGGCTACCTTGATGCCGCCGAGGAACTCCGAGACCGTTCGGTACTGCTCCTGGCGATTGCTGGTCAAAACCCGGCCGAAGGCGCTGGCTCGTGCCCGAAACGGCTGCAGCGCCAGGAAGGTGACGATGCCGACGACAATGGCAAACGCCGTCATCACTGTCGAAATGAACAGCGAGACAACGAGATAACCCGCCAGAAGCACGGCGATCTGCACCAGCATCAGCAGGGAGAACGCCGCCGACTGCACGCGGTCGATATCGCCGGTCAGCGCATGGTCGAGATCGGAGCTGCGCATGCGCGCGAATATCCCCCACCGCGCCTTGCCGATGCTCTCGAACAGGTTCATGCGCAGGCGATTGATGAAGTCGAGCAGCAGCCGCGCCATGTAGACGGATTTATAGCGGTTGAACGCTGCCTGCAGCGCGACAAGCCCGACCAGCAGGCAAAGCACCGTGGTCAATTGCAGCGTTCCGTCCGGAGCCAGCCAGCGCACCCAGTCGCGGTCAGGCAACCTGACCGCGAAATTCTGCTCGGGTCGCCCGACCAGATGCAGCAGCGGCACCAGAAGCAGGATCGAGATGCCTTCGGTCAGGCTTCCCAGGATCAGGAACAGCAATGCCGTGAAGGTCCTGCGCCCGCCGATCCGGGCCATGGCGGCGCCGAAGCCGGCGACATCGCGGTAAAACGAAAAGCGCAGGATCTGCGATGCGGACATGTCAGTCACCGCGGCCCTTTGTCGGCCGCCAGATCGTTTTCGATCAGGGCGACGGCTTCGCCGATACGGTCGAGCCCGGTGGGCACTTCGAGGCGACAGACGCCGATCTGGCTGGCCAGGGCCGCGCATTGGCGAAGATGTGTCGTGGCAAAATCGCCGACCAGGGCTGGACGGCCGAAACGCGTCACATAGGAAAATTTGATGATGGCCGGCAGGGCGCCGATGCCTGGCAGCGGCGTGATCGCTGCTTTGTCGCTGCGCTCGAGGATATAGATCCGGGTCGCCGGCACCGCGTCTGCCGCAAATCCGGCGTGCAGGCGATGCTGCATCTTGTCGATCGCCGCATGCACCTGCGGGCGTATCTCTGCCTGGCGGATGGGAAACGCGGCGGCCGCATCGGCGGCGAGTTTCAGCTGCGGAAAACCCGGAACGATCATCGGCCGGTCCGTGAGATCGAGCGCCACGACATCGTCGGTCAGCAATCGATGCCCGGCGCGGATCATCGCGCTCGCGGTCGTCGATTTCCCGGCGCCCTTGTCGCCCATGAAGACAGCGCTCTTGCCGCCGACCGCAATGGCGCTGGCGTGCAGGATGAGCAGGCCGCGCTGGTGCAGGAGCAGTGCCATGACCGGACCGAGCAGCGGAAACGCCAGCAGCGCATCGTCGACATCGGGCGCCGGCTCCACCTCGATCCGGCAGGCATCGGTGATCAGGAAGGCGCCGACCGTCTGCCATGCCAAATATTGCTGCCGCGGCTCGAAACGGAAAGCGGTTCCGGTCTCGGGCGAGGGTTTTGGCAGGTCGATCGGGCCGACCGTGATCAGCACATCGACGCAAGCTGGTTCGCTCGGCTCTAGCTCAGGCAGTTCGACCTGCGAAGCGATCGTCAGCCCATAGGCTTTGTACAAGTGCTGTGCGCGAGCAGCAATTGCATGGCGGTCATCAGCGGCAAGAGGCATGTTGGCCGGCATCATCAGTGGCTCCCGCGCTGTTGCACCTGCCGCAGCCACAACGATAGCGAAATCGAACGCCATACATACTGGACATCGGGCAAGGTCGCGGCCTCGGGTTGGCTGGAAATGCGGCCATAGGCGGCGGTCACCTCAGGCAGGTTGACGTAAGGGGCAATCCGCGCCGCATCTTTCACCAGCACCTTGTCCAGGAGATCGCGGTGGTTGCCCAGCATGCCTTTGACCAAATTGGAGGTGAAATCGATCTTGTCGCGCCGCCACTGCACCGCCGGGGGCAAAATTCCTTCCATGGCACGGCGCAACACCGAGCGGCCAAAGCCCTGGTTCAGCTTTTCCGCGCCGGGCAGTGCCAGGCAGAACTCGACCAGAGGCTTGTCCCAGAAGGGGTAGCGCGGCTCGACGCCGAAATTCGCCGCCGCCTTGTCGAGTACCTCGAAGGCGTGCGGCACCATGCCGTTCGACAGCAGCCAGCGATGGGTCAAGGTCTCGCTGGCGCTGACCGCGGGCGGCATATAGCCGGCCCTGCGGAACCGTTCGACGAGGTCGGTACGCATCGCCAGGTCCGGATTGATCAGGGCGCGCCAGCTCGTCGCCGGCCGCCCAGTGGGATGGCGCCGCAATTTGCCAAGCACGCGGTTCGCGAACCGCTTGATTCTCGCGATGCGCCAGGCCGGCCCGTAAAGGGTAAGGAACTGGTAGTAGAGGCCGAGCATGCCATCGCCATAGGTGTTGGAGGCGCTGCGCAGCTCGCGCCACAGCTCCATCCATTTGCCGGCATAGGCGAGTTCGTGCAGATGGCCGTGGCCCTGCGAAACCACCTCGTCGCCTCCATGGCCGTCGAGCAGAACCTTCATGCCCTTGCCGCCGGCGGTCCTGTAGATGTCGCGGGTCAGCGACAGGCCGGGCGCAAGAAACGTTTCTTCCTGCTCCTCCAGGATGCGGTCGAATTCGGCGAAGGGGGCATAATTGCCGACCGAAATCAAAGTGCCGTCGACCTTCTGCTGGCCCAGCACCGCCTCGATGAACGGACGCTCATCCATCGGCGAGCCCTTTTCGAACACCAGCGAGAAGGTCGGCAGCCTCGATCTTTGCTGGGCGGCATTCTGCAGGCCCGCCACGCAGGCGATCGAGGAGGAATCGAGGCCTCCGCTCAGCATAGCACCGACCGCAGGCGTGCCGCGCATGCGGTTGCGGACCGATTGCGAGAACAGATGCCGGAATTCCTCGGCCGTGTCCGATCGCATCGGCCTTGGCGAGGGTTCGATCTGCCAGTAGCGGCGCAGCACCACCTGGTTGCCGGTCACTGTCAGACTGTGGCGCGCCGGCAGGCGGAAGATATCGGCATAGGCTGTCGACTGCGGATCGTCGGGCAGCCCGGCCAGGAATCCCGAAATCTGGTGTTCGCTGATGCGCATGTCGACGCCGCCGGCATCGAGGATCGGCCCGATCTCCGAGGCAAAGACGAAGCGCCGGTCGCTCGAATGATAGTAGAACGGTTTGACGCCGAAATGGTCGCGCACGCAAAACAGCTGCCGGCGCTCGCCATCCCAGATGGCAAAGGCGAAGTCGCCTTGCAGATGCTCGGGGCAGGCTTCGCCCCAGCGCAGATAGGCGCTCATCACAAGCACGGCGTCGGCAACCGAATTGTCCCGGATGCCGAGCCTGGCCAAGAGTTCGTCGCGGTTGTCCAGCCGGCAATCCGCGGTGATTGCGAGCTTGCCGCCGGCCATGGTCAGCGGGCCGGGGCCGGCTTCATCGGTGGTGTTGAGCCAGGCGTGGCCAAGAACGACGCCCTCGTCGATCCACCACGAACTGCCGTCAGGCGCGCGATGCTGCATGCGGGCAAGCATGCGCTGGATGTCGGCCGCGGCGGCCTGCCTGCCTTCCTGCCTCAGCAGAATTCCGGCGACGCCGCTCATCGCTCACTGGCCGTGGTCGACGAGATGGTTAAACCTGCCAAGCGAGCCGCCGAGCACGATATGGTCGCCGCTGACCAGCCAGGCATGCGCCTTCAACTCGGTGCCGGTATCGCGCTCGATGCCGATGCGGATTTTTGAGGCGTTGCCCTGGCGGGCAAGCAAATATTGGCCGGAAAGCGCTTGGGTCAGACAGCTTGCGCCAGGCACCAGGCGGGCAGCCGCAGCCACGCCCCAGGCGACACGCCTGAGATCGCCGATGTCGGCTGGTTCGCGCGCGTCGAGCCGGGTCACCATGCGGCGCACTTTGTTGTAGGAAAGCAGCGTCAGCCCCAGCCGCACCGACACGACCACCGCAAGGCAGTGGGCGAGAAAGAGCATCTCCGGCCCGCTCAGTGAGAAAGCTCTAGACAAGTTCCTCATCATGGAGCCTCGCAAGCCCGGCGTCCGCCAAGCCCTTCAACAATCCATCGACATCGGCCTTGCAGCGTTCCGGATCGACATTGTAGCGATCCAGCACGGCGCTGCGGATTTCGGAAATCGGCCGCGGCTCCTGGATCAGCTCCCAGATATAGGCGCCGACGCCGTTCAGGCTGTAATAGATGTTGGACCTCATATCGAGCAGCGCTAGGCCGTTGCCGAATTCGCAGGCCACGGCATCCTTGCTCGCGCTCATCCGATCATGGTCCGTGGGGTTCCAGTCCATCCTAAACCTCGCTCACAACCAACGCTTCGGCAATTCCGGACAAAGACGCGAGAGCCGGGGTTTGACCCCCGACTCTCCTTAGTGCGCTCTGTTTGCAGAGTCCGGACTTTGTCACCCCAACGAGAGAATACTCAGGAGAAGGTGAGTTCGCCGACCGGCGTATGTGCCGGAAACGAGGCGTCGAGTGCCGTAGTACCGCTACCGCCTTGCGTGATGGTCTCGATCGAGCCGTGGACCGTCAGGCTAGGGGTTTCGTACTCATGCTTTTCAACATTCTGTTCCAATTTACTCTCCACTTGTGGACTGGAAGCGGCCTGTCGATTGCCGGCAGCGAGCTATTGCTGCACCGCAATAGCTGCATGGCAGCATTTATGAGTCAAGCCTGATTTACCAGCCGTTAATCAATTCTCGGTTGCGACTCCCTTCAATGGTGATCAAAGCGCTTTGCATTTTCACATCCCAGGAGAATTCAGCAGAGTGTCCGAGGCCATCAACTAAGTATCTGATTTAATTACGTTAAGTTTTCCTTCGAATGCTCCTCACTTGGGCGCTGGCGCATTCCCACAAAATTGTTGCTGACGTACCCGCCACAAGCCCCGATCAGGCGGCGCCTTGCATCTCGTTGTAGGACTGTGTTGCGAAACGTTCAGGTTGCAGGAAAATTGGCGCCAAAGGAAAAACTGGACGCGGCGCATGAATTTGGCGATGCTTTGCTTCGCAGTTGCAATATAACGCGCCTGGCGAATTTTTTGCGGAGATGCTGCAGCATATGGCATTGCAGGAAGGGACCTTCGAAAGGTTGCGCGCCGCTGGCTGCGCCGACGAAGTGGCCTATGTGCAGGCTTGCCTGCGGCTGTTCTTCGCCTCCAGGGCGAGCCCCAGCGCCGCGCCTGCACCGGCCATCTCCGTTGCCGATGTTTGCGATATCGCCAGGCTGAACAAGGTCGCCACCTTCATGCTGAAGGCGCTGTCGCGCCCACCGGCGGGCGAGACGCCGCCGGGATTGCTCGAGTGGCTCGACACTTATCGCCGGCGCACGATTGCGATGAACTCGTCCGGCATCATGGATTCGATGGCCATCGACAAGGCGCTGCGCGGCAGCGGCATCGATTTCGTCTTCCTGAAGGGCCCCCTCCAGCAGCAACTGCTCTATGGCGACCATTTCATGAAGCCGTCCGGAGATGTCGACATATTGGTGTCGCCGGCCGGCTTCTTTAGAGCTCGCGATGCGCTGCGCTCGATCGGCTACGAGGTCGCCGGCAAGTCCCGCTCCGTCTGGTGGGTGCGCTTTCTGGGCGAGCAGCACATGGTTCGCAGCCAAGGTCGGAAATTGTCCACCGTCGATCTCCATTACCGGCTCCAGCAGCCGGGATCGCCCAGCCCGCGCGATACGGAAGGGTTCCTGCGCCGCAAGCGCGCGCTTGCGATCGCCGGCTCCAGCGTGCCGTTCATCTCGGCCTCCGACACTTTGCTTCTGTCCTGCATCAGTGTCGCAAAGGCGCTGTTCAACCGCGAGCCATGCGCGGGCTATGTCTGCGATATCCGGGCCGCTGCCGGTCGGCTGAGCGAGGCCGAGCAGCAGACTGTGCTCGACTACGCGGCCGAGCAGGGGCTGGCTGACACCCTGCTGCTGGGCCTGCGCGCCGCCGATGTGCTGCTTGGTGGCGCCGGCACGCTGCTGTCGGATCGGGCCACCAGGATCCTGTCACGCATCGGCAATGAAGACCTGTTCCACATGGTCATCGCGCCGTGGCTGTCGTCGCTCAGATGGCCGCAACGGCGCACCGTTTTGTGGGAATTGTGCGGCCGCGAACCTGTCCGCTACCTGACCGAGGCCGGCTGGGCCGCGTCAGCCGACCTCAGCCGGCGGATTTTCGAGCGGGAAAGCCGGTGACGATGAGGGTCGTCATGCAGCAGGCAGATAACGTTCCGTCCCGATCCGCTGGGGATGGATCGGGGGATGGATCTGGGTCCGGCGCCGCGCGCCGGGAGGGCGAGGGACCAATGCGACACTTTATGCAATCGAAAGGCCACCCTATGTCCATGACAGAATCCCGGGTCTGCGTGATCATCGCGGCGCGCAACGCGGCCCGGACCATTCCCGCAGCCATCGCCTCGGCGCTGCGCGAGCCGGAGGTGGCGGAAGTCGTTGTCGTCGACGACGCCTCCACCGACGACACCGCAAAAGTGGCCAGCGCTGCCGACGATGGCAGCGGTCGGCTTTCGGTCATCCGGCTCGACGTCAATCGCGGCCCGTCCTTCGCTCGCAATGCCGCCATTGCCGGGTCGAAATCGCCTTTCATCAGCATTCTCGACGCCGACGATTTCTTCCTTCAGGGACGGTTTCGCCAGCTGTTTGCCAGCACCGACTGGGATTTCGCCGCCGACAACATCATGCTGATCCGTGACGATACGGCGACCGACGTCTCTAAGATCGTCGCCCCGTCCTTTTCGGCGGACCCGGAATTCCTCGACTTCGAGCGGTTCATCGAGGGCAACATCTCCAGACGGCGTGTCCAGCGCGGCGAACTCGGCTTTCTCAAGCCGGTGATATCAAGAGCTTTCCTCGACAGGCATGGGCTGCGTTACGACGAGAACCTGCGTCTCGGCGAAGATTATGAACTGTACGCCCGCGCCTTTGCCCTTGGCGCACGCTTCAAGGTCATCCGTTCCTGCGGCTATGGCGCGATCGTGCGCGCCGATTCGCTGAGCGGGCGCCACAAGACACAGGATCTGAAGCGCCTCGCCGATGCGGATCTGGCACTGCTCAAGATCGACAGCCTGCCGGAAGGCTCCAAGGCCCTGCTGCGCAAGCACGAGCGGCATGTGCGTGACAAATACCGGCTGCGCAATTTTCTCGATGTGAAGGCCGAGCGCGGCATGGCGTCTGCCGCCGCCTACGCGCTGGCCAGCCAGTCGAACTTCATTCCCATCGTTGTCGGCGTGGCCGCCGACAAGCTCTATGCGTTGTTTCGCCACGCCGGTCTGCCCCCGCGGCAGCAGCCGGTGCCGCCCTTGCGCTTCCTCATGGCCGCTACCAGCACGGCGGCGCAAAAGTAGGCTCCGCCAAGTCCGGGACGGCGGCCGCAAGGCTGAAAAAATTGCCTTTCTGAAACTCGGAGGTTGCCTACACGCCCCGACGATGGCACTGTATGTTGCGGTGCAGCAATTTTGGAAGGCCAACCGGATGGCTTCAATTTTCGGCTTCAGGTCCAGGGACCCAGCGCGCGACAAGCAGACCGATCTGGCGCGTTTCGACCGTCTGGCAAAGCTGTTGGATCAGATCACGGCCGAGATTGCGGCCGAGAAGACCGGGTTGGAGGCCCGCTACCGGTCGAAGTCCACCAACGCGGCCTTCCTGGTCGAGTCGATGGAGAACGGCTCGGCGTCGGCAAGCAAGCTGTCGGAAGTCGGCGAGCTGACGAAGTCCATCCTGAACTGCGAACAGCGCATCGCCGAGCTGGTGCGCCAGACGAGCCGGATGAAGGAGCTGCGTCATTCGCTCGACGCGATCGTCGGCGAGAATGGCCATGGTTTTGATTCGCACGGCGAATATGTCGAATCCGCAGGTCGCTTCGGCTGAACACGGTCACACGAGACACAGAAGAGAAAGTTCGGGGACGGAGGATCGGGATCGGCCCGTTAGCAATGTGGGCCAATCGGTGACTTTGGGTTGGGGCGGAACAGCACAAAGGTGAATTGATATGAACGCAGATCCGAAGACGACGCCCATGGCGGCAATCGATGCCATGATTTCCGCGCGGCCAAATCGGCCAATGCGTCTTGTATTCCCACCGCGTCTTCTATCCGTTGGTGCGCTTCTGTTGGCGGCAGCCGCAGCTCTGCTCGGCGCCGCGCACCCCTCCCGCGCCCAGGACGCCTCCCCGGAGATGCAAAGCGCACCGTCCTTCGTCGACGATTTCAAGAGTTTCGATCGTTCGCGCTGGTATGTCTCCGACGGCTGGTCGAACGGCAATCACCAGAACTGCACCTGGTCGAAAAGCCTGGTAAAACTTTCCGACAACATGCTGACGCTCGGCTTCGAAAAGCGCAAACTGAAGGACCGCGAGTTCGCCTGCGCCGAGATCCAGACCAAGCAGCGCTTCGGCTATGGGACCTATGAAGCACGGATGAAGACCGACACCGGATCCGGTCTCAACGCCGCTTTCTTCACCTATATCGGCCCTGCCGACAAACAGCCCTGGTATGAGATCGACTTCGAGGTGCTGACCAAGGACGCGTCCAAGGTGCAGGTCAACAGCTACATCGCCGGCAAACCCAAGAACGAGAAGCTGGCCGAGGTCGAAGGCGGCGCCGACAAGGGCTTCAACGACTATGCCTTCATCTGGGAAAAAGACCGGCTGCGCTGGTACGTCAACGGCAAGCTGGTCCAGGAAGTGACCAATCCCGAGCAATTGCCGACCCACTCGCAGAAGATATTCTTCAGCCTCTGGGGCAGCGACACGCTGAAAAACTGGATGGGCGCCTTTTCGGACCCCGGCCGCCAGGTGACGATGCAGGTGCAGCGCGTGGCCTTCACCGCGCTCGGCCAGCCGTGCCAGTTTCCGGAATCGCTGGCATGCAGTGTAAGCAGCATAAAGTAGATCTGAACCGGCCCGGCCATATAAGGCCAAAGGGCGTGAACAGGAATTAACCCGAATGAATTTGACGGTCTTTGGAATTGGCTATGTCGGTCTCGTGCAGGCCGCGGTGCTTGCGGAGGTCGGGCACCAGGTGGTGTGCGTCGATGTCGATGAAAAGAAGGTCGAGCGGCTCAACCAGGGCCTGGTGCCGATTTTCGAACCGGGACTGGAGGCCCTGGTCAAGGAGAACCACGCCGCCGGCCGCATCAAGTTCACCACCGATGCCGCCGCCGGCGTCAAGCATGGCGAGATCCAGATGATTGCGGTCGGCACGCCACCCGGCGAGGACGGTTCGGCCGACCTCAAATATGTGCTGGCGGTGGCCGAGACCATCGGCCGCGAGATGGACGGTCCCAAGATCGTCGTCGGCAAGTCGACCGTGCCGGTCGGCACCTGCGAAAAGGTGAAGGCCAAAATCGCCGCGACGCTGAAGGCGCGCGGGCGCCAGGACCTGGCTTTCGACGTCGCTTCCAATCCTGAGTTCCTTAAGGAGGGTTCCGCCGTCGCCGACTGCATGAAGCCTGACCGCATCATTGTCGGCACCAACAGCGAGGGCACCGAGGCGGTGATGCGCGAGCTCTACGCGCCGTTCAACCGCAACCACGAGAAGATGATCGTGATGGACGTGCGCAGCGCCGAATTCACGAAGTACGCCGCCAACTGCATGCTGGCGACCAAGATCTCCTTCATGAACGAAATGGCCAATCTGGCCGAGCAGCTCGGCGCCGACATCGAGGAGGTACGCAAGGGCATCGGCTCGGATCCGCGCATCGGCTACCACTTCATCTATCCCGGCCTCGGCTATGGCGGTTCGTGCTTCCCCAAGGATGTCCGCGCGCTGATCAAGACCGCCGAAGGTGTCAAGTTCGACGCCAAGCTGCTGCGCGCCGTGGAGGAGCGCAACAATGCCCAGAAGTCGGTGCTGTTCGACAAGGTGCACCGTTATTTCAAGGGCAGTCTCAAGGGCAAGACCTTCGCGCTCTGGGGCCTCGCCTTCAAGCCCAACACCGACGACATGCGCGAGGCGCCGGCGCGCGTCCTGATGGAGGCGCTGTGGCAGGCCGGCGCCAATGTGCAGGCCTACGATCCCGAGGCGATGCAGGAATGCCAGGCCATCTACGGCCTGCGCGACGATCTGCTTTTGTGCGGCACCAAGGAGGCGGCGTTGCGCGGCGCCGACGCGTTGCTGATCGCCACCGAGTGGAAGAGTTTCCGCGCCCCGTCCTTCGACGCGGTGAAGGATGCCCTGACCACGCCGGTCATCTTCGATGGCCGCAACCTCTATGATCCCAAGGTCATCGCCCGTCACGGCATCGAGTATTTCTCGATCGGCAGGATGGCGGCGTGAAGGCAGGGCGGCACAACGCGGAGCCAGGTTCATGAAAGTTCTGTTTGCAGGCGGCACCGGCTACACGCCGCAATTCAGCGGGGGCGTCCAGTCGAGCACCCACCACCTGGTCGAGCAATTGCGCGAAAATGGTCACGAGGCATCCGTTCTGGCAGCGCTGTTCGGCGACGGCATGTTCGGCTTCAGGGCGCGCGCCAAGATGAAGCTCCTTCGTCAGCGCGCGGTCATCGACAATTTCCCGGGCTATCCGGTTGTACGGGCGTGGTTTCCCTGGGAAGCGGCCGGCTTCGCCGTCAAAAAGTTGAGGCCGGATGTCGCGGTCGTGCAGTGCCACAATTCGGTGCCGATCGGCAGAGAGTTGCAGAGGCTTGGCGTGCCGCTGACCGTCTATCTGAGGAATGTCGAATTCGACGAATTGGCCGGCGATCTGCGTGAGCTCCATTCGGCGGTCTATATCGCCAACTCCGAGTTCACCGCGCGCGCCTATAAGGCAAAATTCGATATCGATTCGACGGTTATTCCGCCGACCATCAATCCCGCGTTCTACAGCACACCGACGACCGGTGAATTTGTCACGCTCATCAATCCATATGAGGAAAAAGGCTTCGATCTTGCGGTGCGCATTGCCGCCGCCTGTCCCGAGATCCCGTTCCTGTTCGTCGAAAGCTGGAAGCTCGACGACGATCATCGAGCCCGGATCGAAGCAACAATCTCTCCCCTCCAGAACGTCATGCTGGAAAGCCGCACCAGCGACATGAAGACGGTCTACGGCCGCACGAAAATCCTGCTTGCGCCCAGCAAATGGGAAGAAGCCTGGGGCCGGGTGGCCTCGGAAGCGCATTGTAGTGGCATTCCCGTGGTCGGCTCGCGGCGCGGCGGTCTGCCGGAAGCGATCGGCGCCGGCGGCGTGGTACTGGACTACGACGCCCCGCTCGCCGACTGGGTCGCAACGATCAGGCGGCTGTGGAGCGATGAGGCCGAGTACAAGCGGCTGTCAGCGACAGCACGTCAGTTTTCGGAGCGGCGGCAAATGAACCCCGACAGCCAATTCGCAACGTTCATGGGCGTTCTCGACCGCGCAAGACGTGTCGGTTTGGAGCGCGCAGCCTAAACGCGTCGTGTTGCAGTTCAGCTGAGACGCTGCACGACCGTGGTCGCGCAAAGTTCCCGTTAGCCAGGTCCAGGCGTCGTGCGCCCGTCCGGATCACTTTTAATTGCTGCAGTGCAATATTTTGTGGCACTGCAGCAATCAACGTGTATTCTGCCTGTCTACATTAGGGCTTGTGCGATATGGACCGCTTGGTCCGAGCAAGCCCCAACCTTATGGGCGGGTCATGCGCGTGGGCTTTGTCGTCGGCGAATTCCCTCTGCTTTCGGAAACCTTCGTCGTGGACCAGATGGCTGGGCTGCTGGCGCGGGGCTTTCAGGTCGAAGTGGTCTGCGAAAAGATGCAAGGTGACCACCGAATTGACCGGCAAAGCGAGCCGATGGCGACGCTGCTCGCCAGAACCCGACATTGGTGGCGATGGGCCGCTGCAATCAGCAAATTTGTACAGCGTCTGCCGCCGCGTCTGCGATACAAGGCCTCGACCGTTCTCGACATCGCCTTTGCACGCCGCCTGAACCGCTGCGACGTGATTGTCGCCCACTTCGGACAGAACGGCGAGAGAGCAGCCGCACTGAAGAAATGGAAGGTGCTCAAACCACCGATCATAACCATCTTTCACGGCGCGGACGTGGCGATCCCGGCGCGGCAGGCAGTGCTCGCGACACAATATGCCGGGCTGACCAAGCATGGGACCCTGAACCTGCCCGTCAACGATTACTTCCGCACGATGCTGCTGGAAGCCGGCCTGTCCCAGGCGAGCACGACGGTCCACCATATGGGAATTGACACCCGCCAAATCGGCTATCGCTGGGAATCGTGGGAAGGCACCCAACTGGTCGTGACGACGGTTTGCCGCCTGGTCGAAAAGAAAGGCGTCGAGTTCGCCTTGCGAGCCCTGGCCTCTCTCAAGGCCTCCCAGCCGCAGCTAGACTGGCGTTACGACATTGTTGGCGACGGTCCTCTGCGGATGAATCTGGAGAAGCTGGCCGTAGAGCTGGGCTTGGCTGGTCGCGTAACATTCCTCGGCAGCCTCCCTCACGCAGAGGTGAAAAGACGGCTTCGCATGGCGCATCTCTTTTTGCTGCCAAGTATCACTGCCAGCGACGGGGATATGGAAGGCATTCCGGTCGCGCTCATGGAGGCCATGGCCGCCGGATTGATTGCGGTCAGCACGTATCATTCGGGAATCCCGGAGCTCATCAAGGATGGGGAGACGGGGTTGCTTGCGCCCGAGCGAGATATTTCAGCGCTTGCCGGCAAGCTTGCCTGGGCCGGGGAGCACCCGACCGAATGCGAGCGTATCGCGCTTGCCGCACGCCGCAAAGTCGAGGACGAGTTCAACGCAGATGTTCTGAATGAACGTTTTGCGCAGATCGTTACCCAACTGGCCACATCGAGCCCTGCGCATGAACCTGCCGGTCATGTCGGGGTTTCCGAGGGCTTGGCGGATCCTTCATCTGCCGGCTGACACTGCTGCTCTGCGTTTGATCGGCAGACACGCCAAGCCGAGGGAAATCTTGCTACACTGCACCAAAAATGTTGCAGTGCAGCAAGACCTATACTAACGTCCCTGCGGGTGGGCCAACAGCGGTAGAGTTCCATGCTGCATGTCTTGTGCCTCCGGCACCCTGTTTTCGGCCCGGCTTTTGTCAAGGGCACACCGGCTCTCCGCACGAGCGCATCCTGCCGATGAAGATTTGCTTCGTAGTCGACAAGTTCCCCTCATTGTCCGAAACCTTTGTTCTCGACCAGATAGCCGGATGCCTTGAGCGCGGCATGGAAGTCGGCGTCGTCTGCAACGAGACGTCCTTCGGCAGGGACAGCAACATCGATGATCCGCGCTGGCAGGCGCTGCCAGGAAAGGTCGTATGCTGGTGGGGTGGCCTGGGTCGCTATCGCCCGCTGCTCAGGAAGTGGTCCGGCAGGTTCTGGGACAAGCTCTCGACCGCCATCGACATTGCTCATGCGCGAAAACTGCAGGGCGCCGACGTCATCGTTGCCCATTTCGGCAACAACGGCATGCGCGTGGCCCGCGCCATCAAGCGCGGGAGGATTTCCGCTCCCCTGGTGACGATATTTCACGGCCGTGATGTCGGCGAACCGCTGCATGACAATACGCTCGCGCGCTACAAAATTGTGTTCGAAAAGGGCGTTCTTCAACTGCCGGTGAATGCGTTTTTCCGCGATGCCTTGATTGAGGTCGGTGCATCGCCGGAGCAGGTTGTGGTTCACCATATGGGGGTGCGGCCGAGTGACATCGACTATCGGTGGCGTTCATGGGAGCAGGCTACGCTCTCTTTCATCTCGGTCTGCCGCCTGACCGAAAAGAAGGGCATTGAATATGCGCTTCGCGCGCTTGCTGGCCTGCCGCGGCGAGACTGGATCTACTCGGTGATCGGCGGCGGAGAACTTCTCGAGCAGCTGAAGGGGATCGCCGCAGAGCTCGGCATTGCCGACAGGGTGAATTTTCTTGGGCCCCGGCCGCACAGCGAAGTCAAACAGCGTCTGCGCGATGCGCATGTATTCCTGCTGCCCAGCGTCGGCGCCCGCGATGGCGATCTGGAAGGCATTCCGGTTTCGCTGATGGAAGCGATGGCCGCCGGCCTGACGGTGGTCAGCACATATCATTCCGGGATCCCTGAACTGATCGACGATCACAAGACGGGTTTTCTCGTGGCTGAGCGGGACGTTGCGGCGCTGACCGGAAAGCTTGCCTGGATCGCCGAGAATCCGAAGCCGTGTGAAGGGATCGCTCTCGCGGCGCGCAAGAAGATCGAGGCGGAGTTCAACTCCGATCTGCAGAACCAACATTTCGTGGAAATCGCCATGCGGCTTGGCGAAACGAGGTCGCTTGCATGAACGCCAATCCGCCCCCCCAGTTCGGTCGTGTCGCCCTGCGCGGCGGGCTGGTAACCATCGGCGCCCAGGGCTTCAAGATGGCGATCCAGTTTCTCTCCGTCATCGTGCTGGCCCGTCTGCTCGTCCCCGAGGATTTCGGTCTGGTGGCTTCCGTCGGGCCGATCGTCGCCTTCGTCGGGCTGCTTCAGAATCTGGGCCTGCAGCAGGCTGTGGTTCAGCGCAAGGACATCAGCAACCAGCAGCTCAACCAGGTGTTCTGGATCAGCGCGCTCGTCGGGCTGGGCAGTGCCGTGGTAGTGGCCGGCCTGGCGCCTGCCATCGCCGCGTTCTATGGCGATCAACGTATGTCCGGCATCACCCTTGGCTCCGCCCTGCCGCTGCTTCTCGGCAGTCTCGCCGCAGTGCCGCTGGCGTTGATGAACCGGCACCTGCAGTTCGGCCAGCTCGCACTGAACGACGTGATAAGCGCCGCCGCCGGACTTCTGGCCGCCGCGATCGCGGCCTATGCGGGGTTGGGCTACTGGTCGCTGGTCATCGGCCCGGCGGTTTCGGCAGCTATCGCCCTGACTGCCGCCTGGCTGGTGGCGCGTTGGACGCCTTTGCGGCCGGACCTGAAGGTCGATGCCGATATATTGTCGTTCGGCGCGAACCTGACCGGCTTCAACCTCGCCAACTTCTTCTCGCGCAATCTCGACAACATTCTCATCGGAAAATATTCCGGTGCGATCGAACTCGGCTATTACGACCGCGCCTACAAGCTCCTGTTGTTCCCGCTGCAGAACATCAACCAGCCGCTGACACGGGTCATGGTGCCGCTGCTCAGCCGCATCCACGATGACAAGGCCCGCTTTCGCGATATCTATGTGCGCACCAACTGGATGCTGGCGGCCGTTACCATGCCGGGCATCGCGGCGCTGACGCTGACCTCCAATCAGATCGTCGGACTTCTCTTCGGCGCGGGCTGGGCACCGGTCGCACCGATCTTTGCCTGGCTGGGCATCGCCAGCCTGGTCCAGTCCGTTTCAAGCACGACGGGATGGATATTCATCTGTCAGGGCAAGACGAAGACCATGTTCCATTGGGGCATCTATTCGTCGCTGACGACCGTCGCTGCCTTCGTCGTCGGCCTGCACTGGGGCGCCGTCGGCGTTGCCGCGGCCTATGCCATCAGCGGTTACGTGCTGCGCGTTCCCGTGCTGGCGCTACTGGTCCATCGCGTCGGTCCGGTGACCGCCGTCGACTTCCTGCTCATGCAGGGGCTTTTCATCGCCTCGTCCCTGCTTGCCTGCTTCCTGTACCTGTGGTTGCCGGCGTCTCTAACGGGCCAGTCAGACCTGCTCGCGGTCTTTTTGGCGCTTGCCCTCAACTACGGCATCGGTCTCGTTTTCATGCTTGCCGTCCCGCAGTCGCGACGCGCTTTGTTCACCACGCTGTCCAACGCCGCGCGCAATATCCGCTGAGCGGCCGGCGAACAGCGGCGCCAGCAGGTTTGTGGCCGACATTGCCGAAGCATGTTCTTCGAGCACGGCCTGAAGGCTTGTCTTGCGATAGCGGTCGAGATCTCCCGCAAACCGGCCGAGCTTTTCGCGCGCCTCTTCGGGCGTCACGGTGTCGATGTCGAGCAGCACATCGTCGACACCGATTCGCTTGGCCACTTCCTTGGTTTTGAACTCGTAGGCGATCGGCAGCACCGGCGTGCCGACGCAAAGCGACATGATCATCATATGCATGCGCGTCGCGACGACGAAGTCGAAGCCCTTCACCAGCGCCATCAACTGGTCCGGCGTGTGGAACGAAGCGTCCACCGTCACGTGGCTGGCGATCTCAGGATCGAGCTCGGCAACGATGGCCTGCGCGGTCTTGGAATCGTCATGGGCATATTTCGGCACACCCTGACACGTGGAGACGAAGGTCACCTCCTTGCCAAGGTCCCTGACAAGAATTGTGGCGATCTCGCGGACCGAATCCAGATAGCGGCGCATGCCGCCCTCACCGTCGCTGACGTAGTTCCAGTGGCGGACCGAAATAGCGACGCGGCCCGTCGACGCCGGCGGCTGGCTGGAAGCGAGACGCTTGCCGATCCTGTCGGTATCGGCCAAGGCGAATACGGCATCGGCCACCACGTGGCACTTGCCGAGATCCTTCACCAAGTTCCGGATATGGGTCCGCGACCGTTCGTCGCGCAGCAGGATGAGCGGGCTGCGGTCAAAGATCGGGCCGAGCTCCTGGCGGTTGTAACTTTTGTCGAACGGACCGAGGGATTGCGTGAAGAAGACCGGATCTTTGCCAAATACGGCATCCAGCCTGAACTGATTGAGGCGTCGTTCGAGATTGTAGTTCTCGACGAGATAGGTTCCCCCTGTGGTGACCACCATGTCCGCGTCGGCGTAGATATCGAGACCGCGCCGGTCGCGATGGCTGAAAAAATTGCCTAGCGCGCTGCTGCCAAACCAGCGCAGGGCCTGGAGAACGAGCCGATTGTAGATCGGCTTGAACCGGTCCCTCAGCCCGCTGCCATTCTTGTATCGGAACAGGGATTCCGACAGCAGCTTATGAAATTCGAGGTCGGGATAATCCGTCTTCGGATAGAGTCGTTCCGCAACCTCGGGCTGGCTGTCGAAGACGGCAAACCGCACGTCGCCTTGCACGATCGTCTTGAGAATGTGGCGGATCGCCAGCAGAATCGCCGCATCCCCGGTATTCAGGCAGACTGTGTTTTCAACGACGATCTTCATGGGATACCTCATTTCGTCAGCAGATTCCGCGGCGGGGCCTGCGGTGCCTAGGACGGGCATGGTGACCGAAAACACCAACGCCAGGACGATCCCGATGCGGCTCGCGTCACAATTCATCGCTGCATCGGGCTGGGTGACCAGTCAGAGCGGCGCTCAAGCCCGACGGAGGGTAACGCATCAATTTTGCAGTGCAACAAAAAACATGCACTTATGCTACGGCGCACCAAAAATGTTGCGATGCAGCAAAAGCTGGGTTAGCATTCCCGTGGGTGGGCCAACAGCGGTCGAGTTTTCATGCTGCATGTCTTGTACCTTGTGCACGATGTTTCCGACCCGGCGGTGCGCCGGCGGATCATAATGCTCAAGGCAGGCGGCGCGCGGGTCACGTTGGCCGGCTTCCGTCGGACCACAAATGCTGTTCCCGACGTCGAGGGGCTGCAGCCGGTCGACCTCGGCGCGACGCGTGACGGCCGATTCGGCCAGCGTCTGGCGGCGGTCGCCAAGGCGGCGCTGTCGATAGGCTCGAAGCTTGCGGCGATGCCGAAGCCCGACCTCATCATCGCGCGCAATCTGGAAATGCTGGCGCTGGCCAGGCGCGCCAAGGCCGCCTTTCGCGGCGGCGTGCCGATCGTCTACGAATGCCTCGACATCCATCGCCTGGTGCTGCGCAATGACATGCTGGGCAAAGCACTGCGCACAGCGGAGCGTTATCTCGCCCGCGATGTGAAGCTTCTGGTGACGAGCTCACCGGCCTTCATCGCCAATTATTTCAAGCCGTTCGGGCAGGTCGCCGCACCGGTGGAACTGGTCGAAAACAAATACTTCGAAACCGCGCCGATCGCCTTGGATGACAGGTCAACGGCCGAAAACCCTGCAGCACCCCCGTGGCGCATCGGCTGGTTCGGCGCGCTGCGCTGCCGCCGCTCGCTGGAGCTGCTGGCCGACTTCACGCGCCGTCAGGGCGGGCGCTTCGAGGTCGTCCTCCGGGGCCGTCCGGCACTCTCGGAATTCCCGGATTTCCATGCTTTTGTCGAGGCCGAACCCTATCTCTCCTTTCGTGGCCCCTACCGCAATCCGGAAGACATGGCCGCGATCTACGGCGAAGTGCATTTTTCCTGGGCGATCGATTTCTTCGAGGAAGGGCAGAATTCGGAATGGTTGCTGCCCAACCGCCTCTATGAGGGCTGCCGCTTCGGCGCCGTACCGATCTCGGTGGGCACTACCGAGACCGGGCGCTTTCTCAACCAGCAGGACATTGGCATCCTGCTTTCTGCTGCCACGCCCGAAATCCTGGAAACCGCGCTCGGCCGCATGGACCAGGAGCACTTCGGCAAGGCCAAGGCGCGTGTGCTGGCCCGCAACCCACGAACCTGGAGTTACGACCGCAGCGACTGCCGCGCCTTTGTCGACAGGCTGCGCGGCCTTGCGGTTGCCCCTGGTTCGTTCGCCACCGAGGCACTGGCCTGAAGGATGACCAATGACAAAAGTGCAGTTCATGGAAAGGCGCCGATGACGCAAACCGAAGCGCTGCCGCCAAGCCTGATCGTCATTCCGTGCCTGAATGAGGCAGCCCATATCGGCGCGTTGCTCGAGCAGCTCAGGCCGGCAGCGCTAAGGCTCGGCGCCCGCATCGTCGTTGCCGATGGCGGCAGCACCGATGGTACTTTGGCCATTGTCGAAGCGGTTGCGGCCAAGGACCCTCAGGTCGTCCTCCTGCACAACCCAAAACGTATCCAGAGCGCGGCGATCAATCTCGCCGTCGCCAGCCTCGGTGACGGCGCCGAATACCTGATCCGCATCGATGCCCATGGCGGCTATCCCGCCGATTATTGCGACCGGCTGGTCGAGGAGGCGCTCGCCACTTCAGCCGATTCGGTCGTCGTCTCGATGCTGACCAGCGGCAGCGGCGCGGTGCAGAAAGCGGTCGCGGCGGCGCAGAATTCCAAGCTCGGCACCGGCGGCTCCAAGCATCGGCACTTCTCGGCCGGCGAATGGGTGGACCATGGCCATCACGCGCTGATCCGGATCTCGGCCTTCACCGCGGTCGGCGGCTATGACGAGACCTTCAGCCACAATGAGGATGCCGAACTCGACTACCGCCTGCGCCGGGCAGGCTACCGGATCTGGATGAGCGGCAAGACGCAGATGGTCTACTATCCGCGTTCGTCGCTGAAGGGCCTGTATTTCCAATATCTCGGCTATGGCCGCGGCCGCGCCAAGAATGTGCTCAAGCACCGCATGATCCCGAAAGTTCGGCAGATGATCCCGCTGCTGGTGGCGCCGGTCGTCCTTCTCGCGGTATTTTCCTTTATCCACTGGCTGGCGGCGGTGCCGCTGCTGGTCTGGGCTTCGGTCTGTCTGGGCTACGGCGCTGTGACCGCCATCAGCCAGCGCAATCCCAACAATGTGCTGGCGGGCATTTCGGCGATGGTCATGCATTTCGGCTGGTCGCTCGGGTTTTGGCTGCAACTGCTCGGCTCGCGATCGCAGCGCGGGGTGGCATGATGGTCGCCGACAGCCGCCGAATCGACATCTGCGTCTGCACGTTCCGGCGGCCGGAACTGGCCGACACGCTGCGGTCGCTCGCTGCCATGGATATGCCTGCCGGTTTCGGCATCGGCGTCATCGTCGCCGACAATGACGACGAGCCGACCGCCGAGCCGCTGGTGACCGCGCTGGCGAGCGAATTGAAGCTCCTGGTCCGCTACCGGCACGCCCCGGCGCGCAACATCTCGGTCGCCCGCAACGCCTGTCTTGATGCCAGCACGGCCGATTTTCTCGCCTTCATCGACGACGATGAAACCGCTTCCCGGCAATGGCTGGCCGAACTGATTGCTATCGCGGAGACAAGCGGCGCCGAGGCCGTGCTCGGTCCGGTGCGGGCGCTCTACCGCCCGGATGCGCCGGACTGGATGCGCAAGGGCGATTTCCATTCGACCTTGCCGGTCTGGGTGCAGGGCGAAATCCGCACCGGCTACACCTGCAACGTCCTTTTGAGGATGAGCGCCGACAGCTTGCGCGACCGTCGTTTCAGCCTGGCGCGCGGCCAGAGCGGCGGCGAAGACACCGAATTCTTCGACCGCATGGTCAAGGCAGGCGGTCGAATCGCCTTTGCGCCGGAGGCGTTGGTCGAGGAAGTCGTGCCGCGTTCGCGAGCCGCTTTCGACTGGCTGCGCCGCCGCCGCTTCCGCTTCGGTCAGACGCATGGCCACCTTGTTGGCCACAATGCGGGCGCAGTCCGTCGGGCGAAGGAGGTCGGCCTCGCCTCGGCCAAGGCCGCCTATTGCTTCGGCATGGCGGCGTTGACTGCGATTAGCCCGGTCCGCCGCAACCGCAGCGTGCTGCGCGGCATCATGCATGTCGGCGTCGTCAGCGGCCTGGTCGGTATCAGCGAAATTCGCCAATACGGACTGTCTTCCCCGCAGCAAGGAGCCAAGCGTGCAGCCTGACGTCTCCTTTGTCATCGCAGCCCACAATGCCGCGGCCACGCTCGACCGGGCGATCGCAAGCGCCATGGCCCAGCGCGATGTCAGCGTCGAAATCATCGTCGCCGATGACCAGTCGCGCGACAACACGCTCGACGTCGCAAGAGCCTATCCAAAAGATGTCGTCAAAGTGGTTGCGCTGCCGGCAAATCGTGGCCCTGGCGGCGCCAGGAATGCCGGCCTCGACCTCGCCACAGGCCGCTGGGTCGCGGTGCTCGATTCCGACGATGCCGTCCTGCCCGGGCGGCTCGCCGCCATGATCGCGCGAGCCGAAAGTGCGGGCGCTGTAATCGCCGTCGACAACCTCCAGGTGGTGCGCGAGGACGGCATTGCCGAAGCGACGATGTTTCCCGCCAAATATCTGGAGGGCCTGCGTGAAATCACGCTCGCCGACTACATCGCTGGCAACATCGTTTTCGAATCCACGTTCAACCTTGGCTATCTCAAGCCGATCTTCCAGCGCCGTTTCCTGATCGAAAACGGGCTTCGCTATGATGAAAGTCTGAGCATAGGCGAGGATTACATCCTGCTCGCCAACGCGCTGGCCAAGAGCGGAAAATGCGTCGTCGAGCCGACGACCGGCTATATCTACCACATCCGCACGGGCTCGATCTCGCGCGTGCTCGAGCTTCACCATATCGAGGCGATGCGCAAGGCCGACGCGGTCTTCGCCGAGACCAATTCCATGGACGCTGCTGCTGCGGCCGCCTTCGCCAAACGCGCCCGCAGCCTGCGCAAGGCGGCATCGTTCCTGTCGCTGGTCCAGCACATCAAGGCGCGTTCGCCGTTGAAAGCGATACGCACCGCGCTAAGTGATCCGGCGGCTGTCAGGCACATGTCGATGCCGATCGCCGTCCGCCTCAAAAGGGTGGCGGCGCAGTTTGCCGTCGGCGCGGAGAGGTAAGGAGGGCGAGTACATGAAGACGTTTGTTCGTGGCCTGCAACAGGCTGAAATCGATCTGCTCAGAAGGAATTTGCGATGAAGAAAATCAGGAAGGCAGTCATCCCTGTGGCGGGGCTTGGAACACGGTTCCTGCCGGCAACCAAGTCGATTCCGAAGGAGATGCTGCCCGTGGTCGACCGGCCGGTCGTCCAATATGCGGTGGACGAGGCCTTCGAAGCCGGCATCGAGCACATCGTGTTCGTCACCGGCCGCAACAAGGCTGTCATCGAGGACTACTTCGACCTGCACCCCGAACTGATTGGAACGCTCGAACAAACCGGCAAGAAGACCCAGCTGGAGGCGCTCGAAAGCATGCTGCCCGTGGCCGGCGCCACCAGCTTCATCCGCCAGCAGTCGCCACATGGTCTCGGCCATGCGGTGTGGTGCGCACGCGAAGTCATCGGCGACGAGCCCTTCGCCCTGCTGCTCCCCGATATGGTGTCGTTCGGTCGCCGAGGTTGCCTGGCTGAAACAGTCGATCTCTATCAGCAGACCGGCGGCAATGTGATCGCCGTCGAGCGCTGTGATCCCAGCGAGACCAGCAAATACGGCATCGTCGGGCGCGGCGCCGAGACAGGCAGCGGCTTCGAGGTCACGGCCATGGTCGAAAAGCCGGCGCCGGCCAATGCGCCGTCGAACTATTACATCAACGGCCGCTACATCCTGCAGCCCGAGATCTTCTCGCTGCTGGGCAACCAGCAGCGCGGCGCCGGCAACGAAATCCAGCTTACCGATGCCATGGTGCGGCTGGCGAAAAGCCAGTCTTTCTTTGCCCAGCCTTTCAATGGCCGCATGTTCGACTGCGGCTCCAAGGAAGGCTTCATAGAGGCGACCATCGCCTTCGCGCTGGCGCGCGACGACATGAAGGGACCTGTGCTGGAAATGCTGCAGGCGTTCGTGCGGTCGCATGAGCGTCAGGAAGTGGCCGCATAATGCCCATCTTTCGAGGGCATATGCGTTTGGACGATGGCGCGGCTCGTGCCTGCACGCCAGGCCGCTCAGGCCCGGCGCCAGATGGCATGAAGCTTGCGTTGCATATCTTGCCCCCGATCTCCGCAGCTCCGGGCGAGGTGCCCCGTCTCGCTCCGGCGCCTGTAACCTAGAATTGGATCGAAGATGAATTATGCCAGCTTTCCTCTCGACAAGAGGATGCCGTTGCCCAACCCCGATCAGGAAAAGGGTGAAGACTTCATCGACGTCGAGCGCCTGCTTGGCATGGCGGCGCGTCAGGTCAAGGTGGTGGCAGTCTGCGCCATCATTGGCCTGTTCCTGGGGTTGCTCTATCTGCAGACCACGCCCAAGCAATACATGTCGGTCGCCAGCGTGCTGATCGACGAAGGCCTGAACAAGGTCATCGACGACATCTCGGCTGCATCCGTCACCATGCAGACCGACGCCGCCCTGCTCAGCCAGATCGAAATCATCACCTCGGCGCGGCTGGCCTCGGTGGTGGTCGACAAGCTGAAACTCGACCAGAACGCAGAGTTCATGAACCCGCCGCAATCGGCGCTGGTCAAGGGCATCGGCTTCGTGCGCGGCGTGATCGGCTATTTCCGCTCAAGTTCCGCCGAGCAGATTCCCGGCATGGAAAACGTCGATGAGGCGACACGCCAGGCCATGATGCAGACGGCGCGCCACGACTATGCCGTGCTGAAGCTGCAGAGCGAGGTGCTGGCGCAGCGCAACGGCCGCTCCTATGTGCTCGCCATCGGTTACCAGTCGACCAATCCGGCGCTCGCCACCGCCATCACCAAGGCCTATGCCGACTCCTATCTCGCCGACCAGCTCAACGCCAGTTTCGACGCCACCGAACGCGCTGCGGTCTGGCTGCAGGGCCGGCTGACCGAGCTTCGTCAGAACTCACAGGCGGCCGCTATGGCGGTCGAGAAATTCAGGGCCGAGCATGGTCTGGCCGCCAACAGCGACGGCCAGCTGATCAGCGACAAGCAGATTGCCGATCTCACCGCGCAACTGATCGTCGCGCAGGCCGATACGGCGCGCGCCAGCGCCCGCTATCAGCAATACAAGACCATCGTCGAAAGCGGCTCGGACAATGCCTTCAACGATTCCGCCATCTCAAGCGATCAGCCGGCAAGCTCCGTCATTGCAACGCTCAAGACCCGCTATCTCGCAGTGGCCAAGCGGCTGCAGGACGTGACGGCCAATTTCGGCGCCGACCATCCGCAGGCGGTGGCGCTGGCCAAGGAAAAGGCCGACCTGTCGACCCAGATTTTCGGCGAGTTGAAGCAACTGACCGAAAGCTATCGCAATGAATATGAAGTCGCGCTTTCACGCGAGACCTCACTGAGGCAGAAGATCGCCGACGCGGCCGGCAAGAGCTCCATCGACAACCAGAGCCAGGTCAAACTGCGCGAACTCGACCAGCAGGCGCAGGCGCTGACCACGCTCTACCAGACCTTCCTTAGCCGCTACGAGGAGGCCTCGCAGCAGCAATCCTTCCCGGTCGGCAAGGTCCGCATCATCTCGGATGCCTCAACGCCGCTTTCCGCCTCAAGCCCGCGCACCTCCAGGGTGCTGGCGCTGTCGCTGGTGCTTGGCGTGCTGCTTGGCGCCGGCTTCGGTGGCCTGAATGAGTTCAACGAGCGCTTCTTCAGGACCGGCGAGGACATTCGCGATCGCGTCGGCCTCAAATTCCTCGGCTATTTGCCGATGATCGGCGGCAGGCTCGGCAAGGACGCCGACGGCGGTGCGGCGGATGCCAAAGGCGCCAACACATTGTCGGCGGCCGAGAAACGGGCGCGCATGCGGGTCAGCGTCGATGCGCCGGCATCGATGTTCTCCGAAACGCTGCGCAACGCCAAGATCGCCTTCGACGTCGTTATGGAAGGGCAGGGCAGCCGGGTCATAGGCGTGGTCTCGATCCTGCCAGGCGAAGGCAAATCGACGGTCGCCGCCAATCTCGCCGGATTGCTGGCCGCCAACGGCTCGAAGACGCTTTTGATCGATGCAGATCTGCGCAATCCTGGCCTCAGCCGCAACCTCGGCATGGAGGCCGAGCAGGGATTGATGGAAGCCGTGGTCAACGGCCAGACCTGGCAGTCGGTCGGCAAGGTCGACCGCCAGACCAAGCTGGCGATCATCCCGGCCGTGCTGCGTGGCCAGTTCTCGCATACCAGCGAGCTGCTGTCGTCGGCCGGCATGCGGCGCTTCATCGACAACGCCAAGGAGACGTTCGAGTACATCATCGTCGACCTGCCGCCGCTCGGCCCCGTGGTCGACGCCAAGGCGTTTGCGCCGCTGGTCGACGGCTTCGTGCTGGTTGCCGAATGGGGCCGCACGCCGCGCGCCATGGTGCGCTCGCTGCTGGAGCAGGAACCCTACGTCGCAAGCAAGGTCGTCGGCGCCGTGCTCAACAAGGTCGATCTGAAGAAGCTGCCGAAATACGGCTCGCTCGGCGGCTCGGAAAAGTTCTTCGACCGCTATTCGACCTACTATCTGGAGAAATCGGACGTGCGGGCCAAGACCGCCGCCTGAACGGAGCGCGATCCTGAAAAGGAGCGTGATCCGGAAAAGCGGATCCGGTTTTCGGAAAGGATCACGCTCAAACGAAGAAGCACGGCAGGTCAGGAAAAGATCAGCTTGCCGAATTTACCCGCGATCCTGAGCGCTGTCAGCCGGCCGCTTTGAAAGGCGCCGGTGTCGATGCCGAGCCTTCGCCCGTCAAGCCTGGGGATATCGACCGGCGTGTGCCCATGCACTACAAAGCGGTCGAGCAGATGGGCGGCGTTGAAGAACTCGTCGCGGATGTTGAGCAGATCCTGCTCATCCTGTGCGACCAGGTCGATACCCGGCCTGATACCGGCATGGACGAAGACGAATTTATCCGAACAGAGCAAGACCGGCAGGCCGCGCAGGAAATCGATATGGCTGGCCGGGATGACTTCCTTCACGCGCCGGTCGACCGCGTCGCTTGATGCATAGAGGCTGGCAAGCCGCGCCGGATCGACGCCATAGGAAAACAGCGTCTCGCGGCCGCCGACCGCCAGCCAGCGGTCCCGCGACAGATAGCCGTCGAGATAGTTCAGCATCGCCACCTCGTGGTTTCCCGCCAAGCAGACGCGCAGGAACTCTGTTGGCGGCAGCGCCAAGAGATGGTCGAGCACGCGCGCCGATTGCGGCCCGCGATCGATATAGTCGCCGAGCATGACGATAATCTTGCGGCCGCGAAATTGCAGCGCGTCGAGCTGGATATTCTGCTCCAGCGACAGCAATTCCTTGTAGCAGCCATGCACGTCGCCGATCGCGTAGACGACGGCGTCGTTCATATCCATTTCCAGGCGCTCGCGCGGCGCCGGCCGGGGAGGTCGGGATCGCTGAAACAACGCCACTGGGGCCGTCAGACCCCGATGCCGCGGGCTTTGAGCGCCGCGGTGATCTCGTCAAGAATGGCGGGATCGTCGATGGTCGCCGGCATCGTCCATTCTTCCTTGTCGGCGATCTTCTGCATGGTGCCGCGCAGGATCTTGCCGGAGCGCGTCTTGGGCAGGCGCTTGATCGTCACCACGGTCTTGAAGGCCGCGACCGGGCCGATCCGTTCGCGCACCAGCCCCACCACTTCGCCTTCGATGGCAGCGGTATCGCGCGACACACCGGCATTGAGCACGACGAAGCCGAGCGGGACCTGGCCCTTCATAGCGTCAGCGACGCCGATGACGGCGCATTCGGCAACATCGGGATGCGCTGAAAGCACCTCCTCCATGGCTCCGGTCGACAGCCGGTGTCCGGCGACATTGATGATGTCGTCTGTGCGAGCCATGACATAGAGGTAGCCGTCGTCGTCGATCATGCCGGCATCGGCCGTCTTGTAGAAGCCGGGAAATTCCTCGAGATAGGCTTGCCGGAAACGCTCGTCGGCATTCCACAGCGTCGGCAGGCAGCCGGCCGGCAGCGGCAGTTTCACCGCCACATTGCCAAGTGTGCCGCGCGGCACTTCATGGCCGGCATCGTCGAGCACGCGAATGTCGTAGCCCGGCATCGGCACGCCGGGCGAGCCGTATTTCACCGGCAGCAGGCCGAGGCCCGCCGGGTTGATGGTCATCGGCGAGCCGGTCTCGGTCTGCCACCAATGATCGACCACCGGCACGTTGAGTTTCTGCTCCGCCCATTTGATGGTTTCCGGGTCTGCGCGTTCGCCCGCCAGGAACAGAGTGCGGAATTTCGACAGATCGTATTTCGGCACGAATTCGCCCTTGGGGTCCTGCCCCTTGATGGCGCGAAAGGCTGTCGGCGCGGTGAACAGCGCGACAACGCCGTGTTCGGCGATCACCCGCCAATAGGTGCCGGCGTCGGGTGTGCCGATCGGCTTGCCCTCGAACAGCACGCTTGTCGCACCATGCAGCAGCGGTCCGTAAACGATGTAGGAATGGCCGACCACCCAGCCGACATCGGAGGCCGCCCAGAATACTTCGCCCGGTCTGACGCCGAACTCGTTTTCCATCGTCCATTTGAGCGCGACCATGTGGCCGCCATTGTCGCGCACGATGCCCTTCGGCTGGCCGGTCGTGCCGGAGGTATAGATGATGTAGAGCGGGTCTGTAGCCAGTACCGGAACGCAATCGACGTTGGCGCCCGCCGCCCGCTCGCGGGCAACGGCGTCGGCAAAATCGATATCGTAATGCTCCCTCAGATCGCAGCGCAGCTGGTCGCGCTGCAGGATCAGGCAGGCGTCCGGCTTGTGGCGGGACATTTCGATCGCCTTGTCGAGCAGCGGCTTGTAGGCCACGACACGTCCAGGCTCCAGGCCGCAGGACGCGGAGATGACCAGCTTCGGCTTAGCGTCGTCGATGCGGGTGGCGAGCTCGTGCGAGGCAAAGCCGCCGAACACCACCGAATGCACCGCGCCGATGCGGGCACAGGCAAGCATCGCGATCGTCGCTTCGGCCACCATCGGCATGTAGATGATGACGCGGTCGCCTTTGCGAATGCCGCGGTTCTTGAGCACCGAAGTCAGCGCTACCACTTCGCGCTTCAATTCGGCATAGGTGAATTTCTTGACCGTGCCGGTGATCGCGCTGTCGTAGATAAGTGCGATCTGGTCGGCGCGGCCGCCTGCGACATGGCGATCGAGAGCGTTGAAGCAGGTGTTGCAGGTGGCGCCGTTGAACCAGCGCCCGTAAACGCCCGCCTTGGCATCGAAGACGCTGGTCCACGGCGAATACCAGTCGATCGCCTCGGCGGCAGCGGCCCAGAATTGTTCCGGGTCGCGTTTCCAGCCGTCATAGACCTCGTGGTAGCGTGACGCCATTCATCCCTCCTCGGGAAAACTCTCTACGTTGCAATAGCCTATGCGGGTTTTCCCGGCCACGTCTTTCCCCAAATGCCATGTCTTTCCCGAAATTTGGCGCTTGGCCGATCTCGCCTTGGCCATAAATTGCAGGCACCATGGCCGGGTTTGAAATCGGGGCAGGGCGCGCAATGACGGTACGATACGGGGTTGGATCTGCCGTTGGAGCAGCGCTGCTGTTGACGATCGTTTCCGCCGCCCAGGCCGGCGATGCCGCCGCGCGGCGCATCATCGGCTTTTCCCCCGACGGCAAATATTTCGCCTTCGAGCAATATGGCGAGCTCGACGCTGCCGTTTCCGGCTGGTCGCAGATCGACATCATCGACACAAGCACAGACGAGTTCGTCGGCGGCAAGCCGATCCTTGTCCTCGATGAATCGGAAGAGGCGACCACGACGGTGGAGCAGGCACGGGCGCAGGCCGCAAAGCAGGCCGCGCCAATCCTGGCCAAATACGGCATCGCCGAGCGCGGCACGCGCACGGCCTCCGACAGGTTCACCTTCCCGGACGACACGGTCGAGTACAACGACATCCCCCGCCTCGAGCAGGCCGCGCAGAAATGGCTGTCGCCGTTCTATGGCGAAACACCGATTTCGACCATCCAGCTCGATGAGATCCTTGCCGACAGCAAGGAGGATTGCTTGGCAAGCTTCGATGACGCCAAGCCAAGCGACCAAGTTCTTCCGGGCGACAAGACACTTCAGGGCGACAAGACACTTCAAGGGGACAAGACGGGCAAGGCGCGCGGCTTCCGCCTGTCGCTGCAGGGGCAGGACGGCAAGCCGTTCAAGGTATTGCACGAGGACAAGGCTGTGCCGGGCTCGCGCAACTGCCCGACCTCCTACAGCCTGTCGGAATCCTACGAATACGCCCCGCCCGGCAGGCCGGCGGTACTGGCCGTGCTGGTGCAGTGCTTCAGCCAGGGCTTCGAAGGACGCGACCGCCGCTTCATCGCCGTAACCGGCCAGGCACGCTAAGCCGCGGCCCGTCTTGTGGCAGGCAGAAAAAGCTCATGCGCCCGGAGAAAGCAGGGCGTTCGTGTCGAATATCAGTCTTAAAGCGGCAAGGCCGCCAGCATCAGCCCGACGCCACCGGCAATCAATATGGCGGCTGCCAACGCTTTTCGATGACGTTCGAACGCGGTCGGCGCCCGCTCCCAATTGTAACGCATACCCAATGCTCTCCCAAAACCCCGCGACTGCATAGCTTACTTTAGGCAAGAAAAGCAAGACCTTGACCCTGCGAGATAGCCGGCTTGACGGTTTGCGGCGGTCATTACCAGCTGCAATCACCGACTATTTCTGGGGTGCTTCCCTGTTTTAAGACCCTGAATAATGTGGAAGTTACCACAGCTCAGGATTGGATGTCTCCGCCGTCTTCGGTTGCGTGTGTCGTGAGGATTTTGGCGTTGCCGGATTGCCACAGAACGGTCGGGCCTGCCTGTTCTCCCTCTCGCCCGCGCAATGGACAGACCCGCATCGCCGCGCTATCTGCTCTCCAGGAAAATGGTGGAGGGGCTCCATGGCCCAAATCGGTTCTGAAATGGTTCTGCGGCTGGCGGACGACGCCTCGGTCCAGCATGTCGGCGATGGCGCCGTCGTGCTCTTGGCGCGCAGCGGCCAGCTTTACACCTGCAACGGCACCACCGAAGCCTTTCTCGACAAGGTGGACGGCGCCCGCAGCCTCGACCAGATCGTCGTCCTGTTGTCCGACGAGTTCGAGGTCGACAAGGGCACGCTCGACCAGGACATGGCGGCGCTGGCCGCCGAACTGGTGAGCGAAGGCATTCTCGCCGACCCGGCTCCCTGATGGTGGACGGCGTTCTCCTGCGCGCTTTGTTTCGTGTCCATTTATGGGCAAGCGCGCGGCTGATGCCGACCCTGATCGGCCGCCGCAGCTTCGAATCGGTGCTGAAATGGGCGCCGCTCAGCGCACCCACCCCTTATCGCGGCCTGTCGTCAGCCTACATCGTCGCTGCCGTCAACCGGACCGTCCGGCACCCCTGGCTGATGCGCGACCGCAGATGCCTGCGCGAGGGCCTGCTCGCCCACCGCTTCCTGCGCTTTGCCGGCTTCGATCCGGATCTGCGCTTCGGCGTCGATCCGAAGTCGATGCAGGCGCCGCGTATGTCTGCCCATTGCTGGGTCTGTCTCGATGGCCGCCCAGTGGTCTCAGACAGCCTCCCCGGCATGGTCCAGATCTATCGCCATCACGCCGATGCCGGAAAGGCACACGCTGCTTGACCGGTCCGGCGACCACCTTCTGCTACGATCTCCAGGGCCAGGTCATCAGCATATCGGCCTCGCGGGCCGATCTCTGGCCGAGCTTCGACCTCATGCTCGGCACGTTGCGCGTGAGCGGGCCGGCCGAGCCCGATTTCCGCGTCGACATCGTCGAGACGCGGGAGTTACCGGAATCGCCTGCCGGAAAACTCGCTTTCGACGGCGAGGTGCCGGAGGACGGCCATTGCCGGCTGATCGACGGTGGCGGCACCGTTCATCTGGTCTTTCCCGGCCTGCAGACCGTCTCGATCAATGCCGATGGAGGCTGGGCCGAGATACGAGTCCATCCCGATGCCAAGGTCAAATGGACGGTGCTGATGATGGTGCTGGATGCAGCACTTGATGCCGGCGACCAGCACATGCTGCACACCGCCGGCCTGACATTGCCCGGCCGCGAGGCGCTCGTGCTGATCCATGCGCCGAGCGGCACCGGCAAGTCGACGACGTCGCTGGCGCTGGCGTCGCAAAGTTTCGGCCTGTGCTCGGATGACGCCATGATCCTCAAGGTTTTGGCCGGTGGCGGCATCACGGCCTGGGGCTTGCCGCGCAAGGTGAAGGTCCACCGCCACACCGCGGCAATGCTGCCCTTCGTGGCGCCTTGCCTTGGCGACAAATGGGACGCCAATGGCGAGCAGGCCGTCTCGCTGGAACGTCTCGCCGAGATCATCCGCATCGAGGAAACTGTCGGCAGACCGGTTGCGGCACTGTTTCATCTCGCCCGCTCGGCGGACGCGCAAACCCGGCTCGTCCCCATGACCAGGACAGACGCCATGGTGGCGCTTGCCACCGACAATGTCAGGACCGGCATGACCGGCCTTTTGCCGGCGCAGAAGCGCCGCATGGCAACCATCGCAACGCTGGTCAAAGCCGTCCCGACATTTACCCTGGAAGTCGGCGCGAACCCGGCCGAGGCGGCCCCGCTGATCCGCTCGGCGCTGGCGGCGCGGGACTAAAGCACACTTCAGGCAGAATGCGGCTTTGGCCTGGCGAGGCGCTGGATCCAGCGGAAGGCGTCGCGGCGCAGGCGCGAATGCATCTTGTCCCTGGAATTGACGCCGAGCAGCGTATCGCCGGTGATCAGCCATTTGGCCAAAAATATCGAGAGGTCGGGCTTGATGCGGTCGGCCAGTTCGATCGCGCGCGGTGCATCAAACAGCCGCCCCGTCACATTGAGAACCGTCGCCAGTTCGAGCTCGATGCCGCTGATGCGCGCCGCCTCGAAAAGCCGGTCTTCATCCGCGGGCGACCGCAGCGCGCGCACGCCCTGCAGCACATCGACGCAAAGCTGCAGCCGGTGGAACTTGTGCCCGCCGGCGGCGTGGACAATGGCGATGGTCAGCAGCGCGGCCGGCGTGTCGGCCTCGCTGCCGTCGATGATCTGCAATTCGCGAAAGCCCAGCGACAGCCGCCGCCGCATGCCGGAATCATGCACCAGGTTGCCGTGCAGTTCGATCAGCAGGCTGGTATTCTCCTTCTCCAGCCACTTGAACTCCTGCAGATCCTGCGACTGCGCCTCGCCGCTCCAGAGCTCGAAGCCGCATCCGGCAATCACCGGGTTGGCTTCAATGATGCTGGCCGGCTCGACCAGAATGTCGATGTCGGTGAACGGCCGGTCAGCGGCGTGGCGGTAAAGTTTGCGTGCGAAGACCGGACCCTTGACGATGCGGGCCGGAACATTTTTCGCCGCCAATGCCTTCATGATGCGGTCGCCATGATATTGCAGCAGCATCGATTGGCCGGTCGCCAGCGTCGAGCGATCACGCAGTTCCGACAGCTTTTGCCGCAAGGCTGCGTCCGCAGGCAGTTGGGCGTCGCCGATCTCGCTGAGCTTGCGCAGCATGATGGGAAGCACGCCGTGGAACTCGGCATTGACGAGCAGTGCCAGCAAGCTTTCGGCAGCAACGTCACGGCCAATGGCAGCCGGCGCCTCCGGGTCGGCGAAGGTCAGCAGCAGTTTTTCATCGGCAGGCGCAAGAGATGGCAGCATCAAACCCGGGTGACGTTCGCCCACATGAGCAATTCCCGTCCGGAATTGCGTCAAACAACCAACTCAGAGGAGCGTATGTTGCAGAAAAGCATGCATGAAGCCAGCGTGTGGTGGCAGAGCCAGCTCATGAATTGACTTTCCACGGTTTCGGTCCATTCTTTTGCACTGGACTGAAAAGGGTGTTTGGAATGGCCAAGAAAAAGTATGAAGCGCCCGTGCTGCGCAAGGCAGGAAAGTTGTCCAGCGTGGTGGCCGGGCCGTCGCTGCCGATACCGCGATAAGACTTCTACGGCTTCGGTTTGGATGAAGCCGGAGCGGTCGGCCGCAAGGCAAGCCGCGCTGCAGGCGGGCAATCTGTCGGCGTGACTGCGGGTAACGGTCCGTCCGGTCCCGCAGGCTAAGGCAAGTTCATAAGCCGCCTGTTCGGGATATGGGCAAGGCCCCTCCGTTACAGTCCCCAGCGCAGCGCGGCTGTGTGCACCGGCGCGTCCCACATTGACGTTGCCTCGTCATCCAGCATGGTCAGCGTGATCGAGCAGCCGGCCATGTCGAGCGATGTCACGTAGGACCCGACCAGCGAGCGGGTCACCGTTACGCCCTGTTTTTCGAAGATGTTTCGGGCGCTGTTGTACATCAGATAGAGCTCCATCAGCGGCGTGCCGCCAAAGCCGTTGATGAACAACAGTGCCGGGCCTTTCGCCCTGTCGCCGAGATCGCCCAGGATCGCGGCGCAAATCTCTTCGGCGATCGCATCGGCGCTTTTCAACGTGTCGCGACGCCGGCCGGGCTCGCCATGAATGCCGACGCCGAATTCCATCTCGCCATCACCAATCTCGAAGGTCGGCCTGCCGGCCGCCGGCACCGTGCAACTGGTCAGCGCCACGCCCATCGAACGCGTCGCGCTGTTGATGCGACCGCCGAGCGCCTTGAGATCCGCCAGCGCCATGCCTTGCTCGGCGGCGGCGCCGACGATCTTCTCCACCACCAGCGTGCCGGCGACGCCGCGCCGGCCGGTCGTAAAGGACGAATTCTCGACGGCGACGTCATCATTGATCACCACCTGCAGGACGCCGTCGGCCATTTCGCCGGCCATGTCGAAATTCATCACGTCGCCTTCATAGTTCTTGACGATGAACAGGCAGCCGGCGCCGGTATCGACGGCGGCGGCCGCCGCCAGTATCTGGTCCGGCGTTGGCGAGGTGAAGACCTGGCCGGGGCAGGCGGCGTCCAGCATGCCGTGACCGACAAAGCCGGCATGCAACGGCTCGTGGCCGGAACCGCCGCCCGAGATCAGCGCCACCTTCCCCGGCTTCATCACCTTGCGGCGAATGAATTTGTGCTCCTCGCCCAGCACCAGGATGTCGGCATGAGCTGCAACGAAGCCGTTGAGGCTTTCGGTCAGCACCGTGTCGACGGAATTCATAAACTTCTTCATGTGTCCTCCCGACACAACACGATCAGCCGCCACTCCTGCCGGTGATGCTGGTGATCTTCTGGATGAATTCGTTGATCGCCTTGTCGAGCGCTGCATTCTGCTTGTCGTCGCCGAAATCGGGCACGATCAGCGAGACATGCCGGGTCTTGCGCATGCCTGCCGCAACCGACATCTTGCCGGGATGCGCCAGATGATAGGCAGCCAGAAACTGATCGCGCTCGGCCGGACTGAAATGGCAGACCGAAAAAATAGCCGGCAGATGTTTTGACGGGATCGGGGTCGAATAGGCCGCGCTGGAAATCTGGGTGACGAAGCTGCGGTGCTTGCCAAGCGCGTCGGCAAGGCGTTGTCGCATACCCGACGGTCGCTGGTCGATGACCTGCGACAGGATCGTCTTGTAGGCGCGGATCGCCTCTTCGGAGCCGGCTTCTGGTGTCTTGTCGGCCATCTCAGTCATCCTAGACCGATGCATCCGAGATGGCCGCCTTGGCCATGGCGAGTTGGGCGGGAGCCACCGAGAGATCCCGCAGGCCGGCCTCGAGCAGTGCCGGGATCGATGCCGGATCGCCGCCGGCATCGCCGCACAGGCTGACTGGGATTTTCGCGCGCAGGCCAAAAGCGGCAACCGAGCCGATCAGCCGCAACACGGCGGGATGGCGGACAGAATTAAGATGCGCCACGGCTGCGTTATCGCGGGCAGCCGCCATTACATATTGGGTCAGATCGTTCGAACCGATCGAGAAGAAGGCGACATCGGCGAACGCCTCCGGCGCGATCGCCACCGAAGGCACCTCGACCATGATGCCGAGCGGCGGCATTTTTTGCGCGATGCCGCGCGCGGCAAGCCCGGCCTGCTCCTCCACGAACAGAGCGGCGGCGCGTTGGTATTCCTCCGCGACGGCGATCATCGGAAACATCACCTTCAGATTGCCGTGCACCGCCGCGCGCAGCAGCGCCCTGATCTGTGCGCGAAACACCTCCGGCCTTGCCAGCGACAGCCTGATGCCGCGCAGGCCGAGGAACGGGTTGCTCTCCTCGACGGTGAAGCCCGGCACCGGCTTGTCGCCGCCGGCATCGACGGTGCGGATGGCCACCGGCTTGTCGCCTGCCCATTCCAGCACCTTGCGATAGGCCTCGTATTGCGTCTCCTCGTCCGGCGGCGCCTTGCCGAACAGGAATTCGGTGCGCATCAGCCCGACGCCATCACAGGTCGAGATGTCGATGCCATCGACCTCGGACGGATCGGCGATGTTGACCTGCACGCGTACCGTCGTGCCGGCCCGGGTTACCGCCGGTTTCGCGAGATAGCCTCCGGCCTTGTCTCGATGTGCCACAAACGAGGACGAGGACCGGTGGAACGCTTCGATCTCGGTCGTCGTCGGCGAAACCACGATACCGCCATGCTCCGCATCGAGCAGAGCCAGACCGACGGGATTAGCCGGCGAAGCGCCAAGCCCCACCACCATCGGCACGCCGCGCGAGCGCGCCAGCATGGCGACGTGGCTGGCGGCGCTGCCGGCCCTCAGCGCGATGCCGCCGCCGGTGCTCCAGTCGGTCTCGAGAAAGCGCGTCGGCGCGATGTCCTCGCCATAGAGAATGGCGCCCGCTGGTGGAGCGCTCTCCTGCTCCTCGGTAAGGGCGCGCAGCACGCGGTCGCGGATATCGGTGATATCGGCGGCGCGAGCCCGGAAATAGTCCTGGTCTGACGTTTCGTAGCCGGAGATCTCGGCGTCCAGCGCCTGTCGCCAGGCCATGTCAGCCGGCATGCCGGACGCGATCGCGGCAAAAGCCGGGCCGGTCAGTGCCTCGTCCCCAAGCATGGCGAGCTGGAATTCGAGAATGCCGGCGGCCTCGTCATCGGCGGTTTCGATCAGGGTCGCGAGCCGGTCCGTCGCGCTGGCGATAGCTGCTTCCAATGCGGCCTTCTCGTCCGCGGCGCTCGCCTTGCCCGTGTAGTGCGCGGTGCCGTTGTCGAGGTTGAACAACGGCCCCTCGGCATAGCCGGCCGAGGCCGAAATGCCTTGCAGCCTAAGCGGTTCGGGCATGGCCCGCATCCTCGTCGAAACCGCGTCGCACCAGCTCGGCCAGCGCTCTCACGGCATCATCGGCGCCGTCGCCTGTGGCCCGGATGTGCAGCATGGTGCCTTTCGGCGCCCTGGCCGCCATCACCTTGACGATGCTCTTGGCGTCGAACCATGGGCCGTTGGCGGCAAGCGCAATCTCCACCTCGGCGGCAAAGCTCTTGGCAAGCTTGGTGAACTTCACCGAAGGGCGCGCGTGCAGACCTACCTCGTGGGTGATCAGGACGGTGGCCTCGGCAAATGCGGACATGCGCTCAAAATTCCCGTTCGCTCACGACGGCGACAATTCATGCGCCGTCGCCACCACTTCCTTCAGTGAGGCCCCGCCGGACGCCTCCGTCGCAGCCATCACCGCGCCTTCGACGATCGGCGCGTTGCAGACGACGATCTTCTGCGCCCGCGGCTCGCCGATCATTTCCACCGCCATTTCCGAATTGGTTTCGGCGCCGCCGAGATCGACCAGTATGGCGACGCCCGCCTCCGACCACGCCTTGTCGATGGCGCCCATGATCGCTTCGACGCTGGTGCCGAGCCCGCCATGGCCGTTTCCGCCGCACCATGCAAGCGGTACTTCGTCGCCCACCATCTGCCGCACCATGTCGGCCGTGCCTTCGGCAACCAGCGGGGAATGCGAGACGATGACGATGCCGACATTGCTCATGCTTGGACCTCGACGGTTTCGGCGACGGTCCGCACCAGCAGCGCGACCGAGCGTCCGCCGGCATCCATGTGGCCGATAGAACGGTCGCCGAGGAATGAAGCGCGACCGCGTGTTGCCTTCATCGGCACGGTCGCTTCGGCAGCCGCGTCGGCGACATCTGCAATTTCTATGGCCGTCTTTCCTTTGACCAATGCGTCATGCACGGGTTGCAGCACATCGAGCATGGTCTTTTGACCAACCTGGGATTTGCCTCTGGCGGCCACCGCCTCGATTGCCTTGCCGAAAGCAGCCGTCAGCTTGGGGCGATCCGGCTCTCCTGAAATCTCCTTGCCCAGCGCCAGGAATAATGTACCGAACAGCGGCCCGGACGCACCGCCAACCGTCATCACCAGCTTGGTGCCGATCGCCTTCAGCGCCTCGGGCAGCGGCTTTGCAGCGAACGCCCCGGCATCGACGCGCACAGCCTCGAAGCCGCGCTTCATGTTCAGCCCATGGTCACCGTCCCCGATCGCCTGGTCGAGCGCGGTCAACTCTTCGGAGTGAGCGGCGATCGTGTCCGCGGCGGCGGTGATCAGCCTGGCAAGGTCGAACGCTGCCATGTCCAGATTCCCGGTTTCGATCCTGCCGGCAGTATCGCAAGAGTTTTCATTCGACAATCGAAGCATGCCGTCAGGCCGTTGCATGCAGCGCGGCGGCGGCCGCGAACACTTCGGCCACGGCATGGGCGCCAGGGTCGACTACGCCCTGCAATTTGGTGCCAACATAGGCGGAGCGTCCGGCCTTCGCCTTCTCCATGGCAGCGGTCGCCTCGGCGCCGTGCCGTGCCGCTGTAGCCGCGGCATCCAGCCCCTTGGCATCGAGCGCCTTCAGCGCCGGCTCCAAGGCATCGACCATGGTGCGGTCGCCGACCTTGGCGCCACCGTAAAAAGTCATGCGGTCAAGCCCGGCAAGCAGCGCCTTGGACAGGGTTGCTCCGCCGTTCGAAGCCTGAGCCGCCGCCGTGAAGAAGATCGACAGCAAGACGCCTGAGGAGCCGCCCATTGCGACGCCCAGACTATCGCCTATAGCCGCAAGCGTGGCGGCAGGGTCAGCCAGCGGCAGCGCATCGAGCCGTTCCAGCACGCTGCGCGCGCCGGTCGCAACCGTCGAACCGGTATCGCCATCGCCCGCCTTGGCGTCGAGCCCGTTCAGTGTCTCTTCGAGCGCGATCAGCCGTTCGCAGACCGTGATGATCAAACGCCTGGTGCCGGAATCCTGGCTGGCCCTTTGGGCTGCGCTGTTTCCAGCCGCTTTCGCCATAGGCACGATAGCCGGCGCGACGACGGTTTTGGCAGGCATCCAGGCATGTGGGCCGACAGGTGCCAGCAAGGCTGCCTCGCGCGCCGCATCGAGCTTGATTAGCGACAGCGAAAAACCGTTCATGTTGAGCGCCGTCATCAGCGGTCCGGGGCCGATCGCAAGCTTCACGGTCTTGGCCAGCGGCGAGGCCAGCACGGCATTGGCGACCAGCGACATTTCGAGCGGCGGCACCGAGCCGAGATTGTTGATGAGCAACGCGTGGCTGGCGTTCGGGTCGAGCCGCACCGCCAGCCGCTCCGCCATGATCGCCACAAGTCTGTCGGCGCTCTGCACGGCGATGCGCTCGACGCCCGGCTCGCCATGGATGCCGAGGCCGAGTTCGCCGTCATTTTCGCCGAACCGCTCTTCATGTGGCTGGCCGGGGATCGAGCAGGACGACAGCGACATGCCGAGCGAGATGATGTCCTTCGTCGCCGCGCGAGCGGCTATAGCAACGGCTGCCAAGTCCTGACCGGTCTCCGACAAATGGCCGGCGATCTTGTGCACGAACAAGGTGCCGGCGACGCCGCGCGGCTGGTTGATACCCGGCAGGGCGATGTCGTCGGCAACGATCGCCATCTCGACGCGAAACCCCTCGGCGCGCGCCTTCTCGGCCGCCAGGCCGAAATTGAGCCGGTCGCCGGTGTAGTTCTTGACGATCAGCAGGCAGCCGGCGGGGCCGGTCACCGCGCGGATCGCCGCCAGCACCGCCTCGACGCTGGGCGAGGCAAAGATCTCGCCCGAAACCGCCGCCGTCAGCATGCCCTTGCCCACAAAGCCGGCATGGGACGGTTCGTGTCCGGCGCCGCCACCGGAGACGACGGCAACTTTCGCCTTGTCCCAGTCGGCGCGCAGCACGACCTTGATCTCGGGGTAACCGTCGAGGCGCGCGAGATCGCCGGAACCGATGGTCCGCAACAGGCCATCCAGCGCCTCGGTGACGATCGTTTCCCTGCGGTTGAAAAAGTGCTTCATCGAGTTCGTCCCGTATTCGCAATCGTCAGTCAGAAGCCGGCGTCTAGACCGCCGAAATCTTCACATCAGCCTTTGTCCGTCGGCGCCGAAATACAGCGGCGAGCGGTAGCGGATCACCACTTTGTCGCCCTCGGCCAGATCCGTATCGGGGTCGGTGAGCGTCACCAGTTTCTTTGGGCCGACCGTAACATGCAGATGGTTCTGGTCCCCGAGATGTTCGACCCAGTCGACGACGCCTTCGGCATGGCCGTTTGCGGTCTTCTCGATCGACAGATGCTCGGTGCGCGCGCCGATGGTCTTGGTTCCGGTCGGCGCCCCACCATCAGGCAGCAGCCCGGCCGGCAGCAGGTTGATCGCCGGCTGGCCGAGGCGGGCCGCGACATGAAGGTTGGCCGGCTCCGAATAGATTGTGCGCGGCGTGCCGATCTGCACCAGCACGCCGTCATTGAGGATCCCGATGCGATCGGCCATGGTCATCGCCTCGATCTGGTCGTGCGTGACATAGAGCATGGTGGCGCCGAGTTCGGCCTGGATGCGCTTGAGTTCGAGCCTGAGATCGGCGCGCAATTTGGCATCCAGCGACGACAGCGGTTCGTCCATCAGATAGATCGACGGTTTGCGCACCAACGCTCGGCCGATGGCGACGCGCTGCATCTCGCCGCCCGACAGTTTGGTCGAGCGGTTGGCGAGCTTGTGGTGGATGCGCACCATCCTTGCGACCTCTTCGACGCGGCGGCGAATCTGGTCCTCCGGTACTTTCCGCGCCGGCGAGCGCAGCGGGAAGGCGAGGTTGTCGTAGACTGACAGATGCGGGTAGAGCGAATATTGCTGGAACACGAAGGCGGTGTCGCGCTCGGCCGGCGACAGCGTCGTCGCATCGTGGCCGCCAATATGGATCGTGCCGCGATCCGGCCGCTCCAGTCCGGCGATCAATCTCAGCGTCGTCGTCTTGCCGGCGCCGGTCGGGCCGAGCAGCACGACGAATTCGCCATCGGCGATGTTAAGGTCGAGGCCATTGACGGCGACATGGTCGCCGAAGCTTTTGGTCACGCCCTTGATGTGCACGTCAGCCATGCTGCGCTCTCCCTTGAGAGGCGGTATCGTGGATCGCGGTGCGCACCGCCCGACCCGAGCCCTTGTCGAACAGCGACAGCCGCGCGCTGTTCAACGTCAGCCCGACATGATCGCCGGCAGCGAGCCGGATTTCGGCCGGCACCCGCGCCTTGATGATGCCGTCCGCCGTCTCCACCGCCACGATCTGCGTCGTGCCGAGATATTCGGTGCCATAGATGGCGCCGCGCAGTTTCGAGGCGTCGTCGAAGCGAATGTGTTCGGGGCGGATGCCGAGCGCCATGTCGGCCGGCGCGATATCCTCGCGCACTTCCGGCACCGCCACCTTGGCGCCTTGCACTACGATCTCCTTCGCCCCCTTCGCCAATCCGCCGTCAAAGCCGAGAAAGTTCATTGGCGGCGAGCCAATGAAATCGGCGACGAACATGGTTGCCGGGCGGTCGTAGATTTCGCGCGGGCTGCCGAACTGTTCGATGACGCCATGGTTCATGACGGCGATCTTGTCGGCCATCGACATCGCTTCCATCTGGTCGTGCGTGACATAGACGGTGGTGGCGTGGATGCGGTTGTGCAGCTCGCGCAGCTCATGCACCATCAGATCGCGGAATTCGGTGTCGAGCGTGCCGAGCGGCTCGTCCATCAGGAAGCATTTTGGCCGTCGCACGATGGCGCGACCGAGCGCCACGCGCTGGCGGTCACCGCCGGCAAGGCTCGAGACCGATTTGTTGAGCAGATGGTCGATGCGCAGCAGCTTCGCCGTTTCCTCGACACGGCTTCGAATCTCGGCCGAGGGCATGCCTTGCGCGAGAAGCGGGAAGCCGATGTTCTTGCGCACGTTCATATGCGGATAGAGCGCGAACAGCTGGAAGACGAAGGCGATGTCGCGTTCGCGCGCCCGGCGCATGGTGACGTCCTCGCCGCCGAGCAGGATCTGGCCGCCGGTCGGCAATTCGAGGCCGGCGACCATGCGCAGCGTCGTCGTCTTGCCGCAGCCCGAGGGACCAAGCATGACGAAGAACTCACCATCTTCGACGACGAAGCTGGAATCCTGCACCGCGACGAAATCGCCGAAGGCCTTTCTCAAATGTTGGACGCGGATTTCGGCCATGATTATTCCGGGAACTTCGAGACGATGATGAACATCACCGTGCCGGCGAGCATGGTGATGAAGGAGTAGGTGTAGAGCGCCAGCGCGAAGGGCTGGAACAGCATCAGGAAGCCGACGGCGATGAGCGCCGTCGCAATGTTTTCCATGAGGCCGCGCCGGGCCCAGCGAGGCCAGGATGACTTTTTGGAGATGGCTGGGCGCGTCATGCGTAGCTGCCTTCCTTCTGCCCGGCAACGGGGCGAGACGGTTGCCAGGTGGTTCCCTCACTCCGTCGCTGCTTCGCAGCGCCACCTCTCCCCCCTCCGGAGGGAGAGGAAGGCAGCCTGCCTGAATGAAGTTCGCGTCCTTCCTCTACCCCGTCGATGGGGGGAGTGGTGTCGAGCTAAGCTCGACGGAGTGGGGGTCGACTTGACACACCAATCATTTGCGTACCGCGCCGAAGGTGATGCCGCGCAGCAATTGTTTGCGAAGCAGGATGGTGAAGACCAGGATCGGCACCAGGAAGATCGTCGTGCCGGCCGCCACCGCCGGCCAGTCCTGGCCGCCTTCGCCGATGATGGTCGGGATGAAGGGCGGCGCGGTCTGCGCGGTGCCGGAGGTCAGGAGTGCGGCGAACGCATATTCGTTCCAGGCGAAGATCAGGCAGAAGATGGCGGTCGCGGCGATGCCGGTAGTCGCTTGCGGCAGCACGGTGCGCCAAAAGGCCTGCAGCCTGGTGTAGCCGTCGATCATCGCCGCTTCCTCATACTCGCGCGGGATCTCGTCGATGAAGCCTTTCAGCAGCCACACCGCCAGCGACACGTTTACCGCCGTGTAGAGCAGGATCATGCCCAGCGCGGTGTCGGACAGGCCGAGCTCGCGGTACATCAGGTAGATGGGAATCGCGACCGCGATCGGCGGCATGAAGCGCGTCGACAGGATGAAGAACAGAAGGTCATCGGCCAGCGGCACCTTGAAGCGCGAGAAACCATAGGCAGACAGCGTGCCGAGGAAGACCGCGCAGAAGGTCGAGCCGAAGGCGATTATCAGCGAATTGACGAAGCGCGGCAGGAAATTGGACGGGCCGGCAATCACCATGTTGCGCTTGCGCGAGGTCTCGTCGCAGAAACCGGTCGCGGGTCCGAGCGAGTTGATGTAATCGGGCGTTTGCCTGGTGCGCGTCGTGAACAGGTTGCAATAGCCCTCGATGCTCGGCTGGAACAGAATCTTGGGCGGATAGGCGATCGAATCCGGCGGCGTCTTGAAGCTGGTGGCAAAGATCCACAGCAGCGGCACGATCGAGATCAGCGCGTAGAGCACGATGATGGTGCCGGCGATCCGCTTCGAATTGGCCGAGGGGGCGACGACGGAGTGGGCAGTGGTCAAGCTCATCTCTGCTTCACCTTGTTCAGCGCCTTGACGTAGATGTTGGCCAGCCCAAACACCGCGACGAACAGGATGATGGCGAAGGCCGAGGAATATCCGGTGCGCCAGCTCTCGAAAGCCTGCCGTTTCAGCGTGATGGAAGCGACCTCGGTGGTCGAGCCCGGCCCGCCACCGGTCAGCAGGTTGACCATGTCGAACATCTTGAAGTTCTCGATGCCGCGAAACAGCACCGCCAGCATGATGAAGGGCAGCGCCATCGGCAGCGTGATCGACCAGAACTGCCGCCAGTTGGATGCGCGGTCGACCTCGGCCGCCTCATAGATGTATTCGGGGATCGAGCGCAGGCCGGCGAGACAGATCAGCATGACATAGGGCGTCCACATCCAGGTGTCGACGATGATGATCGACCACGGCGCCAGCGACACGTTGGACAGCATCTGGATGTCGGTCGGTGGTATCCGGGTGACGAACGAGATGGCGTAGGCGAACAGGCCGATCTGCGGCTCGTAGAGGAAACGCCAGAAATTGCCGACCACCGCCGGCGACAGCATCATCGGCACCAGGATGATGGTCGTCCAGAAGGCGTGGCCGCGAAACTTCCTGTCGATCAGCCATGCCAGCGTGAAACCGATCAGCGTCTGCAGCAGGATCGTCCAGAACACGAAATGCGCCGTCGTCTGCATGGCGATCCAGATGTCCTGGTCGCCGAGGATGCGCTGGTAATTGGCGAAGCCGAGGTTCTTCACCACCTCGTTCGGGCGGTTCGCCCGGAAGTTGGTGAAGGACAGGTAGATCGCCCAGAACAGCGGGAAGATGTTGATGGCCAAGAGCAACAGGATCGTCGGCGAGATGAACAGCCAGGCGAGGCCCTTGTCGCTGATCCCCCGGACCTTGCGGGCCAACGGCTCCGGGGTCGCCCGGGCAACGTTCTCCGCAGTCCGATTGAGCATGGTGAGTCCTGCTTCGGTCACGTCAAGTCTCGACACTGGAATTTATCTGAACTGCGTCCCGTGCCAAGGGCGGCACGGGACCAAGAGCATGAAGCCGAAAAGTGTGAAGCGGTTTTCGGACGACATCATGCTCTCTCTCTTTTTAGCCCTGAGGCGGATGATTTCTGATCGATTCGGCCTGAAAATCATCCGCCTCTGGGGTCAGGCTCGGGAGGAGCCGTTGGTCCGGTTACATCTTGCCGTCGTCCTGGAACACTTGCGTCCAGTCCTTGACCAGGCCGTCAAGCGCGTCCCTGGCCGAACCCTGGCCGGCAACGACATAGTCGTGGAAGCGCTTCTGCGACGCCTGCAGCAGCGGTGCGTAGCTCGGCTCGGCCCAGAAGTCCTTCACGATCGCCATCGAGTCGAGGAAGGTCTGTGCATAGGGCTGGCTGGACGGGAAGGCCGGGTCCTTGACCACCGCGTTCAGGCAGGAATAGCCGCCGAGCGACCACCATTTGGCCTGCACATCCTTGTTGGCGAACCACTTGATGTATTTCAGCGCCGATTCCTGCTTGTCTGAATAGGACACGACCGAAATGCCCTGGCCGCCAAGCTGCGCAAACTGGGCGCCGCCGGGACCCTTCGGATTGACGAAGTAGCCGATCTTGTCACCGCCGACATTCTCGTCCTTCTGCAGGCCGGGCCAGGTGAAGGCGAAGTTCATGTGCATGGCCACCTGACCGGATTTGAAGGCGTCGACGCCTTCGCCCATATAGCTGTTCGAGGCACCCGGAGGCGTGCAGCAATCGTAGAGCGACTTGTAGAACTCCAGGCCTTTGACCGCGTCTGGCGAATTGACGAAGCCTTCCATCTCGTAGGGCTTCTTGGGGTTTTCATACTGGAAGCCGTAGCTGTAGAGCACGTCCATGGCGCCCATGGTGATGCCTTCCGAGCCACGCTCGGTGTAGATCGAAGCGCCATAGACGGTCTTGCCGTCGATCTCGCGCTTCTGGAAGAACTCGGCGACCTGCTTCAGCTGGTCGAAGGTGGTCGGTGGGCCGAGGTCCCAACCATACTTTTCCTTGAATTCCTTCTGCAGTTCCGGCTTGGAGAACCAGTCCTTGCGGTAGGTCCAGCCGACGACGTCGCCCATGGCCGGCAGCGCCCAGTAGTTCGGCGTGTTCTTCGGCCATTCGGAATAGCCGACGACGGTTGCCGGCACGAAGTCGTCCATGCTGATCTTCTCCTTGTCGAAGAAGTCGTTCAGCTTGACGTAGTGGCCGTTCTCGGCCGAGCCGCCGATCCACTGGCTGTCGCCGATGATCAGGTCGCAAAGTTTGCCGTGCGAGTTGAGCTCGTTGAGGAAGCGGTCGGCATAGTTGGTCCACGGCACGAATTCGAATTTCATGCCGATGCCGGTTTCCTTGGTAAAATCCTTGGACAGTTCGACCAGCGCGTTTGCCGGATCCCAGGCGGCCCAGCAAAGCGTCAGGTCTTCAGCGTGCGCCGCGTTCGAGACGGCTGTCGACGCGGTAATCGCCGAGGCCAGCCCCAACGCCAGTTTCAAGCTCGATTTCATGCCTTCCTCCCATTTGCGAAACGCGCCCGGATGGCCGTTTCAAGAACCCCTCAACCCTCGCTCCTCCGAGGGCCTAAACACGGCGCGCTATGCGTCGCCAGGGCGGCGCGGTGCGCCGCAGATGTTTAGTAATTTGTTTAGTGATGCAATTTTTACTAAACAAGGCAAGCGAATTCGTCGCTGCGCCGCAACATGGCGAAACGGCGATTGAAATCGTTGGGAAATGATTGCCGGACGGCTCGCCCGGAAGTTGCTTAGCCGGGGTCGCCTATAATTTTCGTCTGCGGCGTCACCGGCCGAACAGGGGGCGCGGGCGGCAGCAGCGCGCGGATGTCGGCGAAGGGAAATGTCGGCTCGAATCGGAAGGCCTCGGCCAGGGAGCCGGGAACGCTGTTGCATTGCCCGGCGCGAAACTCATTCTGGACGCGCGCTCTGTCGACATATTGCTCCGGCCACTGCGACTGGTGCGCTCGGATCGCCTGCGTCTTGATATCGCCGTAGGCGGAAATGTCGACGTAATGCGTCGGCACAAAACCGGTGCCGCCCATCGTGTCGGCATGCAGCACGGGGACGCCGAACGAGGCCGCGATGCGCACGCCGTCCGACAAAGCACGATGGTCGGCGTGATAGTCGTTGGGGGCATGCGTGATCACCAGATCCGCCGCGGTCTCGCGTATCAGCGCTTTCAGCGAAGCGATCAGTGCCGCATCGGCCACCAGTTCGCCGTCGGGAAAGTCGAGAAAGCGAAGGGTTGCGCCGAGCAACGCCGCAGCGGCCGCCGCCTCGTCGCGGCGGACACGAGCCAAAACGCTCGGGTCGCCCATGCCGCCCCTGGCGCCATCCGTGGCCACGGCAAAAGTCAGTTCTGCGCCTTGCGTGGCATAGGCAGCCAGCGTACCGAACATGAATATCTCGATGTCGTCGGGATGCGCGCCGAGCGCCAATACCTTCACTGCACTCTCCCCGGAAATGGAAAAACGTGACGAACGGAATCCTGCTCGCCCTCATCGCCTATGCAAGCTATTCGTGCAGCGATGCCGTTATCAAGAGCCTTGGCGGACAGTTCACCGTCTTCGAGATCGGCTTCTTCATCACGCTGTTTGCCGGCTGCTTCCTGTTTTTCAGCCGCCCAGTCGATGAGCGCTGGCGCGACTTCTGGCGCACCGGGCGGCCATGGGCGGTGCAGGCCCGCGCCTGGGCCGGCATCGCCTCGGGCGTGCTCAGCGTCTACGCCTTCACCACCATTCCGCTGGCCGAGACCTATGCACTGATCTTCCTGGCGCCGCTTTGCGTTACCATTCTCTCGACCGTCATCCTGAAGGAAAAGGTCGGTCCATGGCGCTGGCTGGCGGTGGTTGCCGGCTTTGCAGGTGTCATGCTGGTGGTGCGGCCAGGTTTTCGCGAGTTGCATCTCGGACACCTTGCCGCCTTCACGGTGGCCTTCCTCGCCGCGGCCAGCGTCATCCTGATGCGGTCGCTCGCCCAGCAGGAAAAGCGCACCACCATGCTCGGCGTGCTCATCGGTTACGGGCTGCTGTTCAACGGGGTCGGCACCATCGCCACATCGTTCACCCTCCCCAACGCCATGCAACTGCTGTGGCTGGTGCTGGGCGGCGCCTTTACCGCCGGCGGCCAATTGCTGCAGCTGCTGGCCGCCAAATACGCGCCGGCCAACCGCATGGCGCCGACGCATTATTCGCAGATCGTCTGGGCGGTGATCCTCGGTGCGTTGTTCTTCCAGGAGTATCCGGACTGGATATCGCTGGTCGGCTTGGCCGTCGTTGGCGCGTCTGGCCTGCTCACCATGGTGCGCGAGGAGGTGCGGCTGGGCACGGTGCGCTGGAACCCGTTTGCGCGCACGAGGCTTTGAACTGGCCGCAACGCGCGAGGTTGCGCGGCGGCATCCGCGGCTGATATGCGGTCACCTGGCTGCATACCGTTGAGACGATGAGCAAAAGAACCCTGCCGGAGTTTCCTGTTACCGCCGTGCTGCCGGCGCTTGGCGAAGCGCTGACTAGGCAGAACAACGCCGTTCTGGTGGCGCCGCCCGGCGCCGGCAAGACGACGCTGGTGCCGCTGGCGCTGCTCGATGCGCCCTGGCTGGTCGCCGGCAAGATCGTCCTGCTCGAACCGCGCCGGCTCGCCGCCCGCGCCGCCGCCCGCCGCATGGCCGAATTGCTTGATGAAGAGCCCGGCGCCACTGTCGGCTATGCCATGCGCATGGAAAACCGCACATCGGCCCGGACAAAAATCCTGGTCGTCACCGAAGGCGTCCTGGCGCGCATGATCCTAGACGATCCCGAGCTGCCCGGCGTCTCGGCGGTGATTTTCGACGAATTCCACGAGCGCTCGCTCGACGGCGATTTCGGCCTGGCGCTGGCGCTCGACGTGCAGGGCGCGCTGCGGCCGGATTTGCGGCTGCTGGTGATGTCGGCAACGCTCGATGGGGCGCGCGTCGCGAAACTCCTGTCCGGCGCCCCGGTGATCGAAAGCCAAGGCCGTGCGTTCCCCGTAGATGTCAGATACGACGAGCGGCCAGCCGGCGTTCCCATCGAAGACGCCATGGCCAAGGCGATCCGCTCCGCTCTTGCCGGCGAGAGCGGCAGCGTGCTCGCCTTCCTGCCGGGACAGCGCGAGATCGAGCGCACCGCCGAGCGGCTGCAGGGCCGGCTCGGCGCCGACACCGACATCGTGCCGCTCTACGGCCAGCTCGACAACAGGGCGCAGGATGCCGCCATCAAACCGGCGCCGCCCGGCCGCCGCAAGGTGGTGCTGGCGACGTCGATCGCCGAGACCTCGATCACCATCGACGGCGTGCGCGTCGTCATCGATTCCGGCCTGTCGCGGCTGCCGCGCTACGAACCGGCGAGCGGTCTGACCCGGCTGGAGACGGTGGGCGTTTCCAGGGCGTCCGCCGATCAGCGCGCCGGCCGCGCCGGGCGTACACAGCCAGGCGTCGCCATCCGCCTCTGGCGGGCCGAGCAGACGGCGGCCCTTCCCGCCTTCACCCCACCCGAGATTCTGGAAGCCGACCTGTCCGGCCTGCTGCTCGATTGCGCCGCCTTCGGCGTCGCCGATCCCGCAAGCCTGTCCTTCCTCGATCCGCCGCCCATTCCCGCGCTCAACGAGGCGCAGGCCCTGCTCCTGGCGCTGCACGCCATCGACGCGGCCGGACGGCTGACGGAGGCGGGCGGCGCGATGCGCAAGCTGGCGCTGCCCGTGCGCCTCGCACACATGGTCGCTGAAGCCGCTGGCGGCGGCCACGCGCTCGAGGCTGCGATGCTAGCCGTCCTGCTCACCGAGCGTGGTCTCGGCGGCGACGGCGCCGACCTCGAACGGCGCCTGATGCGCTTCCGCACGGAAAAGTCGCCGCGCGCCGTTGCGGCAAGGCAGCTTGCCGGGCGATTGGCGAAGCAGGCGGGCGGCTCCAAGAGCAGCGAAGCCGCTTCTGCCGGTCTTCTCCTCATGCACGCCTGGCCGGACCGTGTCGCCAGAGCGCGGGGCGAGCGCGGGCGTTTCGTGCTCGCCAACGGCTCCGGCGCCATGCTCGACTCCGCCGATCCGCTGGCCGGTGAGACCTGGCTGGTCGTCGCCGATCTGCATGGTAAGGCGCAAAATGCCCGCATCACGGCGGCGGCAGCCGTTGACGAGGCCGACATCCGCGCCGCACTCTCCGACAGGATCGAGACGCGCCGCGAGACAAGCTTCGACCGCGAGCGGCGCGCGGTGCGCGTGCGCGAGACCGCCAGGCTCGGCGCCATCACTTTGTCGGAGCGCATGCTGCCCGCACCAACTGGAACAGACGCCGACCGCGCCATAACAGATGCCTTGCGCGAGCACGGCCTGTCGCTGCTGGAATGGGGCAAGGACGGCGAGACGCTGCGCCAGCGCCTAGGCTGGCTGCATCGCGGCCTCGGTGCGCCTTGGCCCGATGTTTCGGAAGCCGCCCTGCTCGAACGCCTCGACGACTGGCTGCTGCCGTTCCTGTCGGGCAAGGCGTCCTTCGCCGCCATCGATCCCGGCACGCTGTCGTCGGGCCTGATGGCGCTGGTGCCGCATGATTTGCAGCGCAAGATCGGCACACTGGCGCCGACCCATTTCGACGCGCCGTCCGGCAGCCATGTGCCGATCCGCTATGACGGCGAATGGCCGGTGCTGGCGATCCGCGTGCAGGAGCTGTTCGGCCTTGACCGCCATCCGGCAATCGCCAACGGCACCGTGCCGCTGACGCTCGAGCTGTTGTCGCCGGCGCACCGGCCGATCCAGACGACGCGCGACCTGCCCGGCTTCTGGCGCGGCTCCTGGGCCGATGTGCGCACCGACATGCGCGGCCGCTATCCCCGCCATGTCTGGCCGGAAAATCCGCTGCTCGCTGCGGCCACCGCCCGCGCCAAACCGCGAGGGACCTAGCGCTCGTCCTTTCCCGGCTATAATCCTTGGCCATGATCAACATCGTGCACGCGCCAGACTTCCAGCAAAGCCAGCGGCTGCGCCTCAACACGCTGATCCGGCTGCGCTGGCTGGCCATCGTGGGCCAGAGCCTGGCGGTGCTGGTGATCGCCTATGGGCTCAAATTCCCGCTGCCGGTCAGCCTCTGCTTCGCGCTGGTCGCCTGCTCGGCCTGGCTCAACCTGGTGCTGACCTTCCGCTATCCGGCAGCGCACCGGCTGACCCCGTTCTCAGCCTTTTTCATCCTGACCTTCGACAGCCTGCAGCTTGCCGGCCTGCTCTATTTGACCGGCGGCCTCACCAACCCGTTCTCGGTGCTGATGACCGTGCCCGTCGTCATCTCGGCGGCGTCGCTGCCGCTCCGGCTGACTGCGGTGCTCGGCGCGCTGGTCATGGCGGCGGCCACGTTGCTGGTCTTCTTCCACCAGCCGCTGCCATGGTATGAGGGCGCGCCGCTGCCCATGCCATTCATCTATGTCGCCGGCATATGGATGGCGGTGTTTTCCTCGATCGCCTTCACCGCCATCTATGCCTTCCGCGTCGCCGAGGAAGCCCGCCTGCTCGCCAATGCGCTTGCCGCCACCGAACTGGTGTTGCAGCGCGAGCAGCATCTGTCGGCTCTGGATGGGCTTGCCGCCGCCGCCGCGCACGAACTCGGCACGCCGCTCGCCACCATCGCCCTTGTCTCCAAGGAGATGGAAAAGGCACTTGGCGACGACCCAAAATACGGTGAGGACGTCAAACTTCTGCGGTCGCAGAGCGAGCGCTGCCGCGAGATCCTGAAGCGGCTGACCAGCCTGTCCTCCGAGGGCGAGGCGCATCTGTCGCGTCTGCCGCTGACCTCGCTGGTCGAGGAGGTGACCGCGCCGCACCGCGATTTCGGCATCTCGATCAAGCTTCGGCCGGGCGAGCGCGTCGGCCCCGAACCGGTGGGACGACGCAACCCCGGGGTCATCTACGGCCTCGGCAATCTTGTCGAGAACGCCGTCGACTTCGCCCGCAACAGTGTGACGGTGCGATGGAGCTGGGACGAACTCGACGTCACCTTCTCGATCATCGATGACGGGCCGGGCTTTCCCCCCGAAATCATCGATCGCATCGGCGAGCCCTATATGTCGACACGCCAGGGCAACGAGGCCGGCGGTGGCCTGGGTCTCGGGCTGTTCATCGCCAAGACCTTGCTCGAACGCTCCGGCGCCACGCTCGATTTCCGCAATTCGAGCGGACTGGGCGAGGGCGCCATCGTGCAGATATCGTGGCCCCGCACCGTCTTCCTCAACCCGGAATCGGTGGGGATCTCGATGTTCGACACCGCGTAAAAGCCTTGGCGGAGGCGGCAAAATTGGACAATGGCGTTCAGGAACTATATCTGCGTAAAATTAAGGCAGCAGGATTTTTTAAGATAATGACTGGCGAAGAAGCAATTGGCGCAATGGTCGAAGGCGAGGACACCTCGCTGCTCATCGTTGACGACGACAAGCCGTTCCTGACGCGGCTGGCCCGCGCCATGGAAACCAGGGGTTTCGTGGTCGACACGGCCGAGAGCGTCGAGGAGGCAGTGGCCAAGGCGCGCGCCCACCCGCCGGCCTATGCGGTGGTCGACATGCGGCTTGGCGACGGCAACGGCCTCGACGTCGTCGCCGCCATCCGCGAGAAGCGCGACGATGCCCGCACCGTCATCCTCACCGGCTACGGCAACATCGCCACCGCGGTGACCGCGGTGAAGCTCGGCGCCATCGACTATCTGTCGAAGCCGGCTGACGCCGACGACGTGTTTGCAGCGCTCACCCGCACCGCCGGCGAGCGCGCCGCCCCCCCGGAAAATCCGATGTCGGCCGACCGCGTGCGCTGGGAACACATCCAGCGCGTCTACGAAATGTGCGACCGCAACGTGTCGGAAACCGCGCGCCGGCTCAACATGCATCGCCGCACGCTGCAGCGCATACTCGCCAAGCGCGCACCACGCTGAGGTTCACGCGCCGGCGGCGCCGGCCGCCAATTGCCGAACCTCAGCGCTGCCCCTCACCTGCCTGCCGGCATCCTCTCCCCGTATAGAGACGGGGGAGAGGGGCGCTCTCATCGCCGGTTTCGCCAATCGCCGGCGTTGCAGGAGACGACGGCGAGGCTGAAGCTGCTGTCCAGCCGATAGATGGGTAACACTTTGAACCGGATACATAGGTGACACTTCTCTCCCCCTATGGGTCCGCCGCAGCGCCACGCGGATTGGTTGGGGCCGCGCCAACGCTGGAAACAGTTGCGCTTGCCGTGCCATCGACCTTTGCCCATCATCGGCAATAACGCCGCCGGAAAACCCGGCAACGGAGCACAGATGCGCGACAAGCAGCCGAAATCCATCCTTCGCGAATTCCTCGACGGCGAGGCGGCGGGCGGCATCATCCTGATGGTTGCGGCAGCCCTTGCGCTGATCGTCGCCAATTCACCATTGGCCGGAACCTATTTCGCCGCTCTCCACACCTATCTCGGCCCGCTCAGCGTGTCGCACTGGATCAATGATGGGCTGATGGCGGTGTTCTTCCTGCTGGTCGGCCTCGAGATCAAGCGCGAGATGCTCGACGGTCAGCTCTCGACCTGGCCGCGCCGCGTGTTGCCGGGCGTCGCCGCCGCCGGCGGCATGCTGGTTCCCGCGCTGGTCTATGTCGCCATCAACCGCAACAACGCCGCCGCGCTCTCCGGCTGGGCGATCCCGACCGCCACCGACATCGCCTTTGCGCTCGGCGTACTGTCGCTGCTCGGCAACCGCGTGCCGGCGTCGCTCAAGATCTTTCTCACCGCGCTCGCCATCATCGACGATCTCGGCGCCGTCATCATCATCGCCATCTTCTACACAAGCGGCTTGTCGCTCGCCTATCTCGGCGCCGCCTTCGCCGTCATCGCGGTGCTCATCGTGCTCAACCGTATGCGGGTGACGAGGCTGACGCCCTACCTAGTGCTCGGCGCCGTGCTGTGGGTGCTGGTTCTGAAATCGGGCGTGCATGCCACGCTGGCCGGCGTCGCGCTGGCGCTGACCATCCCGCTCCAGGTGTCTCCCGGCAGCGGCCACGATCTCGACCATTCGCCGCTGCACCGGTTGGAGCACGGCCTGCACAAGATCGTGCCGTTCTTCGTCATCCCGATTTTCGGCTTTGCCAATGCCGGCGTGTCGCTGGCTGGCCTCAGCGCCTCTGCCCTGGTCGAGCCGCTGACGCTCGGCGTTGCCGCCGGCCTGGTGCTGGGCAAACTGGCCGGCGTCTTCGGCTCCTCGGCGCTGGCGATCCGGCTCGGCTTCGCCGACCTGCCGGTCAATGCCGGCTGGCTGCACATGATCGGCATTTCGCTGCTCTGCGGCATCGGCTTCACCATGAGCCTGTTCATCGGCCTGCTCGCCTTCGCCAACGACATGGCGCTGCAGGACGCCGTCAAGGTCGGCATCCTGGCGGGGTCCTTCGTTGCAGCGCTGCTGGGTGCCGCCGTGCTCCTGATGGCGCCGGCGGCAGGGGTGGAGGAGGTGGTGGAGTAGGTGTTCTTGGGTTCCTCGCCCCCGCAAAGCGGGGCGAGGAACTTGAGCTTCGTCTACTCGCTCTCTCCCGCCAGCGCCGGCACCGCCACACCCGCCAGTTCCGCCGCCAGCAGCCGCGCCGCACCCGCCCGTGCGATGCGCAGCATCAGCGCCTTGCGCGTTGCCGCCGCCATCCGGTGCTCGGGCGCATCGCGCAAAATCTCGGCGCCGTAGCCGTCGGAGAGGATGAAGCCGCATTCCTCCGGAAAAATATCCGAGGGCACGCCGGGATGCGTGGCGAAGAAGAAGCGGTCGGAGTGCAGCCGGTAATCAGGCCATTTGCGGTCGACGCGAAAATCCTCGATCGAGGATTTGATCTCGATGATCCAGATGTCGCCCTGCCTGGTCAGCGCCACAAGGTCGGCGCGCCGCCCGGTGGCCAGCGACAGTTCGGGCAGCACATGCATGCCCATTTGCATCAACAGCCGCTGCACGCCACGCCGCACCAGCATGGCGCGTTCCGACTGGCGGCCATCGATCAGGGGATTGAGGAGAATCGGCGAAATGATCGGCATGGCACCCACCATGCCAGATTTTGTTCACGGTTTGAACCTATGCTTGGGCAAAATCCCGATTGACAAATTCGGCCAGATAGGAATATAATCCTGCTACGATTGATGATCCGAGAGGCATGTCACGTCATGGGCCAGGCGCTACGGGAAGTACTGCGGACAATACTGCGTTGGATCGAATCTCTGATCGGTGTCATCTCCGCGTTTGTGAGAAGCGGGATGGCCGAAAAGGTCCTGAAGTCTCGGATGAGCGAGGTCCGGCCGCTTATGTCACTGCCCGAAGCGGCCTTGCCTTCGCCCGGCCTAAGCCCGCCATATCATCAAAAATCGAGGCAGTCAGGGCCTGTTATCGCCGCGGCAAGCGTGGGCCAGTTCTGCAGAGGGCCCATGTCCCGCAACAGCCGTTGCACGCCACGCCGCACCAGCATAGCGCGTTCCCGACTGGCGGCTATCAGGGCGGATGCATACGAAACCTTGTAAATGACCAAGCCATATACGAAACGACGACTCGTAAGCGTTAGGCGGAATTTGGTTCCGAAATTGGTAACTTCCCTACGGCTGGGTAGCTCCTAGAGCCATTTGATGGCTCCCAGGATCAGCACGACAATAACTGCCATCACTAATTCCAGACCAGGCCTGACCTGCGCACGAAGTTGCGGTGAAAACCGGCATGCCAGCAGGACGCCAAGCCCACCACCGAGCGGCGTTAGAACCTTGTCGATAAACTCAACGGCATTCATGTCTTGACCCCCAAACCCAAGCGCGAGACTAGCAGAGCCAAGGTCGTGAGCAAATGGGTTTGTCAACCATACAATCACCTTTCGCAGGGCGACTATATACTTTACAACGCGCCCTGCGGATTGATCCCCGCTATGCTTGAGATAAGCTACCGGGAGGCAAAGCATATGAAGCGTAGAACCGCACTCACCGCTCGTATCGTTGGGCACGATAGGCCTAATCTTGCTGGGGATTGGCCTTCTTGCTAGCGCGGGAATCGTAGCTGAGAAGGGTACTTGGCCGCATATTGTAGGTGGCTTCACTGCGGTATTGATGATGCCGATAGCTTTTGTGGCGTTTCTGTCCTGTATGTTTTCAGTTCTGACCACCCTTCTTTTTGCGGCTCTGCGGCGAGAGAAGCTGATCCCCTATCTCAGAGCGTGGCCATTCAAGTTTTTGCTCTGGAAGGAAGTCAGAGAAGAGTTTGAACCTACCTCAAGCTAGGTCTGCTTCTTACTCGTTCGGTCTGAAGGTGGCGGTCGCTTTCGGATTTTGACCCCAGCATATGCGCGCCTCATCAGACGATTATTCGGTTGCCAAACCTGGGTGACGGCTTGGTCCGAGCGTCTTCCGCGATCGCACCATATTCGTCTGGGTGCAGTCTGGTATTGATCCACAGCGGCCCTATGTCGTGCCGATCGACTTCCGTTCTTAGCTATAAATCGGCCGGACTAAAGTCTTACGTCGTGAGCGCGAAGGTCTGATGTAACCGCTTTGGTTCCGTTCTTGTCCATTGGACGTTCCGTAATTTTAGCCAAATGAGATATAGACCTTTGGAGGTTTTTCTTGCGCGTCCGGCGCCCAGTCTATCCCGGCGCCCGTGCTTCAAACCGTGGCCCGCCTGTCTGCGGCCTGCGCAGCCCCCGCAATGTCATCCAAAATCGGGCAATCCGGCCGGTCGTCACCATGGCAGGCCTGGATCAGCGTCTGCAAGGTCGTGCGCATCGACTGCAGCTCGCGCACTTTTTCCTCGATGGCGCTGACATGGGCGGCGGCGATCTCGCGCACATCGTGGCTGGCGCGGCTGCGATCCCGGTAGAGCGCCATCAGCTGGCGGCAATCTTCGATTGAAAAGCCGAGGTTGCGGGCGCGGCGCAGGAAGGCCAGCCGATGGATGTCGTCGCTGGAATAATCGCGGTAGCCATTGCCGGCGCGCGCCGGCGCGATCAGGCCGATCTCTTCATAGTAGCGGATGGTCTTGGCCGGCAGGCCGGACCGCGCCGCGGCAGCGCCTACATTCATTGTGATTCCTCGATGTGGTTCCCTGTTTCTAGGCTATCCGACAGGGCCGCCCATTGTTTTTCCTTCACAATCCCGTGAGTCCTGTTGCCGAAATGCCATAGTTGACGGCTTACCGGCACGTAAGCTCCTGCATATAGGCATCGCGCGCTTGGCAAGCAAAGCAAATGCCAGCATGAATGATTTCAGGAAAAGCGGCCGTAACGTGTCGCGACATCTTGGCGGGGCATCGGACCATTTCATGCGCATGAAGTCATTTGCAATCGTCGCCGCACTTGCGTTGTCGGCCGCGATCTCGGGTTGCAGCACGATCGGCTCGCAACTGTTCACCAACAACTACGGTTCGGTGAACGATGCAGGCTACCAACTGCCGCGCATCCCGATCGAGAGGGTGCCGCTGAAGTACCACCGGCAAGAGGTGAACTACGACACCTCGGAAAAGCCGGGCACCATCGTCGTCGATACCCAGAACAAGTTTCTCTACTTCGTCGAAGGCGACGGCCGGGCGATCCGCTACGGCATCGGCGTCGGCCGCGAAGGCTTTGAATGGCACGGCACCGCCCATATCGCGCTGAAGCGCGAATGGCCGACCTGGACGCCGCCGCGGCAGATGATCCAGCGCCAGCCGGAGCTAGCGAAGTTCGCGAGCGGCATGGAGCCGGGCTTGAAGAACCCGCTCGGCGCGCGCGCCATGTATCTGTTCAACAAGGGCGGCGACATGGGCTACCGCCTGCACGGCAGTCCGGAATGGAATTCGATCGGCAAAGCGATGTCGTCAGGCTGCATCCGGCTGATGAACCAGGACATCATCGACCTCTACGACCGCACTTCGGTCGGTGCCAAGGTCATCGTGATGTAGGACCTTGATCCGGAACCGAGGTCCACGAAAGCGAAAAGTGGAACCGGTTTTCGGGAAGATCAAGGTCAAGATAGGCGTTACCCTTCGTACGCGGACCGTCTAGGCAACAACGGACGTCCAAAACAGAAAACCGGGCAATCTGGCCCGGTTTTTTGTTGCTCGCTCGAATGCGTGAAGGGGTCTTAGGAGACCTGCTCGACCTGCTGTACTTCCGGCACGAAGTGGCGGAGCAGGTTCTGGATGCCGTGCTTCAGCGTCGCCGTCGAGGACGGGCAGCCGGCGCAGGCGCCCTTCATGTGCAGGAACACGGTGCCGTTCTCGAAGCCGCGGAAGGTGATGTCGCCGCCATCCTGGGCAACCGCCGGGCGCACCCTGGTGTCGAGCAATTCCTTGATGGTGATGACCAGTTGCTCATCGGCCTTGTCGTAGAATTCGCCGGTCTGGCTGGTCTCGGCAGCGGGGCCGGCGTTGACCATGACGGGCGCGCCCGACATGAAATGCTCCATGATGGCGCCCAGGATCGCCGGCTTCAGGTGCTGCCAGTCCGGGCCGTCCTTGGTCACGGTGATGAAGTCATAGCCGAAGAAGACGCCGGTCACGCCGGGGATCTCGAACAGGCGGCCGGCCAGCGGCGAGGCGCTGGCTGCACTGTCGGCGTCGCGGAAATCGGCGGTGCCTTCGACAAGCACTTCCTTGCCGGGCAGGAACTTCAGCGTTGCCGGGTTCGGCGTCGATTCGGTCTGGATGAACATGGCCGTCTCCGTGCCCCAGTCGGGCAGCTAGTTTGGAATAGTTCTAAATAGGCTCAATCTGCTGGACATTCAAGCGAAACGCATCGCTCAAAATGGCTGGCTGGCGGAATGTTTTTACTGGCTGGGGATGAATCCCGCGCGGGCTATAAATCCAGGATCGTGATGTTATCCGAACCGCTTCACACTTTCCGGCATCACTCTCTATGCGAGGCTGTCGATCTCCTCGTCGGAAAGGTTCTGCGGCACCACTGTGACGGGAATAGGGAAGGCGGCGCCCTTGCCGGCAACAGCCCCGACCAGCGGCCCGGGTCCTTCCTTGCCGGCACCTGCCGCCAGCACCAGGATGGCGATGTCCTGGTCTTCCTCGATCAGCTTGTGGATCTCCTCGGTCGGCTTGCCTTCGCGCACCACCATCTCGGGCTCGATGCCGAGCTTCTGGCGCACCTTGTTGGCGTAGCCGTCGAGTGCCGCGCGCGCCGTGGCGTTGGCTTCCTCGCGCATGATCTTCTCGACGCCCAGCCAGTGCTGAAAGTCGTCCGGTGTGATGATGTAGAGCAGCACCAGCGTGCCGCTGGTGCTCTGCGCCCGCTTGGAGGCGTACGCGACGGCGCGCTCGCACTCCGGCGTGTCGTCGATGATCGTCAGGAATTTCCTGCGATGGCCGGCTTCGCGACTGAGGCGTTTGGAGACCATGTCTATCTACTCGATGTTTTCGGCCGCAATCTGCCACCGCGACAGACCGGCGGCAAGCCGCCGGCCTTGGGCCAGAATGGTGCGGTGCACTGACGGTAGGATCAGCCCTGCAACAGGCCTATAATGTCGCGTACCGTCTTCATCGTGGTCTCAGCCAGCGCGCCGGCGCGTTCGCCGCCGTCTCTCAGCACCGCGTCGACATGGGCGCGGTCGCCTTCGATGCGGCGCATCTCGCCGGCGATCGGCGCCAGTTTTTCCACGGCAAGGTCGGCAAGCGCCGGCTTGAACACGGAAAACTGCTGGCCGCCGAACTCCTTCAGCACGTCCGCCTTCGACATCTCGGCCAGCCCGGCATAGATGCCGACCAGGTTTTCCGCTTCCGGGCGGCTTTCCAGGCCGTCGACTTCGCTTGGCAACGCTTCCGGGTCGGTCTTGGCCTTGCGGATCTTCTTCGAGATGGTGTCGGCATCGTCGGTCAAATTGATACGCGACAGGTCGGACGGGTCCGACTTCGACATTTTCTTCGAACCGTCGCGCAGGCTCATGATGCGCGCCGCCGGCCCGCCGATCACCGGTTCGGTTATCGGGAAGAACCCGTTTACCGTCTCCTCGCCGACCTGCATCTCGACGCCGACGCCAAGGCTGGCGATGCGGCTCGAAAAGTCATTGTTGAACTTTTGCGCGATGTCGCGGGTCAGCTCCAGATGTTGCTTTTGATCCTCGCCCACCGGCACATGGGTGGCGCGGTAGAGCAGGATGTCGGCCGCCATCAGTGAGGGATAGGCTAGCAGGCCCAGCGAGGCATTTTCGCGGTCCTTGCCGGCCTTGTCCTTGAACTGCGTCATCTTGTTCATCCAGCCGATGCGCGCCACGCAGTTGAAGATCCAGGCAAGCTCGGCATGCTGCATCACCCGCGACTGGTTGAAGACGATGTGCTTCTTCGGGTCGATGCCGGAGGCAAGGAAGGCCGCGGTGATCGAGCGGGTCTGGTCGGCGAGGTCGTCATGGACGAGCTGTGCCGTCAGCGAATGCAGGTCGACGACGCAATAGATGCAGTCTGACGTGTCCTGCAGGGCGACGAATTTCTTGATGGCGCCGAGATAGTTGCCGAGATGCAGATTGCCGGTCGGCTGTACCCCGGAAAAGACGAGCTGTTTGAAGGCGGTCATGATGTCCTCATGGCTTGTGGAGGGCCGTATAAGCGTGATTCCGAAAAGTTGCAGACTTTTCGGAGCCAATCACGCGGCTGGAAACCACGCGCGGCGAAAGTCTTGCGACGGCGCGCTTATGGACGAAGGGGCGGAGAGGATCAAGACCGGTGTTGCTGTTAGCTCGCCCGGACTATTCGTCCAGATCGGCGTTTGGCGCTGGCGCCGCTGCCTTGCCCGAGCCGCGTTTCACATTGCGCCGGATCATGCCGAAATCGGCGCCGCCGGTGGCAAAGGCCGTGATGAAGTAGAGCAGAGCGCCGCCGGCTACCAGCGCCAGCAGCGTCGTTGCCTTGATCACCAGTGGCGAGCCGGGGCCGAGCCTGACGGCCAGCCAGTGCTCGGCGAAATAGAGCGCCACCGCCATCACCGCAGCCGACAGCACCAGGCGCGGAATGCGCTTCAGCAATGGCACGTCGCGGCCCCAATGGCCACGTCGGATCAGCACCGCAAGCAGCATCACCGCGTTGACCCAGCCGGCGACGGCCGAGGCCACCGCAATGCCGGGCGCGCCCATTTTCGGGAACAGCGTCAGCGCGGTGATCACGTTCACGCCGACCGAGATGGCGGCGAACATCATCGGCGTGCGCGTGTCCTCGCGGGCGAAATAGCCGGGAGTGAAGGCCTTGATCAGCACGAAGGCCGGCAGGCCGAGGCCGAAAATCGCCAGGATCGCGGCCACGGTCGGCGTCGAGCCGTTGGCGGCGAAGGCGCCGCGCTCATAGACCAGCCGCACGATCGGCTCCGCCATTACCCAAAGGGCCGCCGCCGCCGGCAAGGTCATGAACAGGGTGAACTCGACCGAGCGGTTCTGCAGATTGGCTGCCTCGACCAGATTGCCCGATTTCAGCGCCCGCGACAGCTCCGGCAACAGCACGATGGCCACCGCGACGCCGACGACGCCGAGCGGCAGCTGGTAGATGCGGTCGGCGTAAGCAAGCGACGACACGGCGCTGTCCTGCGCCGACGCGATCGCCGTGCCGATCAGCTGGTTGATCTGGGTGATGCCGCCGGTGATCGCCGCCGGCAGCGCCAGGATCAGCAGGCGCTTGACGTTGGGCGTCATCTTCGGCCGGCGAAAACCGATGGCGATGCCGGCATTGCGCACAGCCACCCAGACAATGGCGAGCTGTACCAGCCCCGCCGCCAGCACGCCCCAGGACAGGCTGAAACCAACCTCACGGGCATCCATGCCGTGGTACCAGGCGTAGCCGAGCACGCTAATCAGGATGATGTTGAGGAATGCGGGCGCCACGGCAGCCGCGAAATAGCGGCGCAGCGAATTCAGCATGCCGGCCATCATGGCTGCGAGCGACATGCAGATGAGATACGGGAACATGATCGTCGCCAGCAGGACGGTCGTCTCGAATTTGCCCGGCGTGTCGGCAAAGCCCGGCGCCACGAGATAGCGCACGATCAGCGGCATCGCCAATTCCATGACGATGGTCAGCGCCAGAAGTGCGGTGAACAGGACGCCGAACACTTCCTCCGAAAAGCGCTTGGCGCCGTCGGTGCCGTGAGTCTCGATCTCCTTGGCAAACAGCGGCACGAAAGCGGCGTTGAAGGCGCCTTCGGCAAACAGCCGGCGAAACGTGTTGGGAAACTGAAAGGCGGCGTTGAAGGCGTCCGCCACCGGCCCGGTGCCGAGTGCGGCCGCCATCAGCATTTCGCGGCCAAAGCCAAGGGCGCGGCTCATCAGCGTGCCGGACGCAACCGTGGCGAATTTCTTGACGAGGCTCATGCGCGGGGAGATTGCCTGGATGATTGGGACGAAGGGGGTGATTGGGACAAAGTGATGGTCACTCGGCCGCCGCCTTGGCCTTGCCGCCGCGCTCTGGGACAACGCCTTCAAGCGCCGCGATCAGCCTGGCGTGGATGGTGGCGGTGCGTGCCGGGTTGTCGATCTTCTGCCCCGTAAGGTCGGTGACATAGAAAGTGTCGATCACCTTCTCGCCGAAGGTGGTGATGTGAGCCGAGGCGATGTCGAGCGAGAGATCGGACAACGCACTGGTGATTTCCGACAACAGCCCAGGCCGGTCCAGTCCCTCGACCTCGATCACCGAAAACCGGTTCGACAGCGTGTTGCGGATTTCGGCGCGCGGCGGAATCTTGAACACCTTGGCGCCGCGCCGCGGCCGGGTGCGCTTCTCGATCATCTCCGGCAGCCAGCTCTTGCCCGACAGCACGTCCTCGATCAGCCGGCCGACGCGCTCGGCGCGACGGCGCTCATCCTCATCGCGGTCGAATTCCCGTGAGATCAGGATGATGTCCAGCGCGCGGCCGTCGGACGTGGTGAAGATCTGCGCGTCGACGATGTTGCCGCCGGCGCCGGCACAGGCGCCGGCAATAACCGAAAGCAGGCGCGGATGGTCCTGCGCCAGCACGGTGATCTCGGTCACCGCCTCGAATTGGTGAGTCCTGACCACGGTGGCGAGCTTCTTGCCTGCCGCGTCGGCTTCGCGAATGAATTCGGCATGGCGCAGCTGATCGGGGAGGTCGACCGTCAGCAGATAGTTCTCGTAATGCAGGCCGACATAGCGCTTGCGGGCCTTGTCCGGCCAATCGGCCAGCGCCTCGGCCAGCCGCTCGCGCGCCGCCGCCGTCCGCTTGGCGCGCGACACTTCCGAGAAGCCGCCGGTCAAAAGCAGTTCGGTCTCGTAGTAGAGCGTGCGCAGGAGCTGGCCCTTCCAGCCGTTCCACACGCCCGGCCCGACACCCCTGATGTCGCAGACGGTCAGGATCAACAGCATTTTTAGCCGCTCGACCGATTGCACGATCGAGGCGAAATCCTCGATCGTCTTGCGGTCGTTGAGGTCGCGCGTCTGCGCCGTCATCGACATCACCAGATGGTTCTCGACCAGCCAGGCGACTGTCTCGGTGTCGGCCGCCGACAGCCCCATATGCGGGCAGATGCGGCGCGCGATCCGGGCGCCGGCCTCTGAGTGATCCTCCGGCCGGCCCTTGGCGATGTCGTGCAGCAGCACCGCGACATAGAGCGCCTCGCGGCTCTTCTCTAGCCCCGGCATCAGCGTGTGCGAGAGCGGATGCACCTTTTCGCCGTCGCCGCGCTCGATCTCGGCCAAGACGCCGATGCAGCGGATCAGGTGCTCGTCCACCGTATAGTGGTGGTACATGGAGAACTGCATCATGGCGACTATTCTGCCGAAATCGGGGATCAGCCTGCCGAGCAGGCCGGCCTCGTTCATGCGCCGCAAATTAAGCTCGGCATTGCGGTCCGAGGTCAGGATGTCGAGGAACAGCCGGTTGGCCTCCTCGTCGCGCCGCAGCGACTTGTTGACCAGACCGAGCGAGCGGGTGAGCAGCTTCAGCGCATCGGGATGGAACTCCAGCCCGTGCTTGTCGGCGAACCAGAACAGCCTGAGCAGATTGACCGGGTCGCGCTCGAACACGCTGTCGTCGGCGACGTTGATGCGGTGATTGTCGACAATGAAGTCCGACGTGCCTGCCAGCTTGCGCTTGCGGCGCTGGAAGGTGAGGAAGATGCGGTTGAAGCCGGGCACATGCTTGGCCTGCTCTTCCTCGAGCGCGGCGCAGAAGATGCGGGTGAGGTCGCCGACATCCTTGGCGACGAGGAAGTAATGCTTCATGAAGCGCTCGACCGCCGACAGACCGGGATGGGTGGTGTAGCCCAGCCGTTCGGCGATCTCGCGCTGGATATCGAAATGCAGCCGTTCCTCTGGCTTGCCGGTGAGGAAATGCATGTGGCAGCGCACCGCCCACAGGAAGTCTTCGGCCTTCTGGAATTCGCGGTACTCGGCCTCGGTGAAGACACCTTTCTCGACCAATTCCTCGCCGGTGCGCACGCGATAAAAATACTTGGCGATCCAGAACAGCGTCTGCAAATCGCGCAGGCCGCCCTTGCCGTCCTTGACGTTGGGCTCGACCAGATAGCGGCTTTCGCCGGCCTTGGCATGGCGATCGTCGCGTTCGGCGAGCTTGGCCTGCACATATTCCGGTCCGGTGGTGCGCACCACTTCATGGTCGAAGCGAGCGAGCAATTCGTCGAAGAGCTTCTGTTCGCCCCACAGGAACCGCGCTTCCAGGATCGTGGTGCGGATGGTGATATCGCTGCGCGACAGCCTGAGACACTCGTCGATGTTGCGGGTGGCGTGGCCAACCTTCAACCCGAGGTCCCACAGCATATAGAGCATATATTCGACGATCTGTTCGCCCCACGGCGTCTGCTTGTAGGGCAGCAGGAACAACAGGTCGATGTCGGAGCCCGGCGCCAGCGTGCCGCGGCCATAGCCGCCGACGGCGACGACCGCCATGCGCTCTGCGGTCGAGGGGCTTTTCACCCGGTAGACGTGGGTCGCGGCGAACTCGTAGAGGGCGCGGATGATCTCGTCCATCAGATGCGACAGCCGGGCGGCGCAGGCCGTGCCGCTGCCATCGTCCATCAGCATGCGCTCGGCAACCTTGCGGCCCTCGGTCAGCCGATCCTTCAGCAGCCGGAGCGCACCGACGCGCGCGCCGGGCTCGATGCCGCTGGCCGCCGAGATCAGCGCCGTCATGTCGCGGCGCAAAGCCTCGCTGTCGATCAGCGCGTCGAGCTTGAGGGAGATTTTTGCCATGGATTGCCGGTGGGCCTCGCCTTTGCGCGGCGTCTATAGCGCGTTTTCACGGCGCTGTGTATGGGGCGGACGGACGCGTCGGCCGCGATACCAGAAAGGGATGATCATCTCGCGCCGGAGCCGGAAGAGATCGGCGATCTGCCACGTCAACCGCCTGGTCTCGATCCTTACCTTGGCGGTGATTGGCCTGGGGCGCCGTTTACCTATCCCGCTTGCCACCCATTCCTCTGTTCGCTCCTGCTTGAGCAGGCTTGGCAATCTCACCGGACTGTCGCCGAGGAATTGTGCCTGCAGGCACAATGCCGGGACGAGTTGGTAAATGACCTTGTCGGACGAGGTCGCAAAACGCGGATTGAAGATGAGGTGATCGACGGGAATGCTGATCTCATTCGTTGCCGCAAGAAGGTCCCGCGCGGCCTGTCTGGACAGGATGTATCCCGCCGTACCGATATGGAGCCCGTGCAGTCTGCTCGCAAAAAAACCGTGGCCGCAGGCAACTTGCTTGCGTGAAATTACGGTCCGGTTGAAGAACGTTTCCAACTTGACGATGTCCGCATCGGCGGGAATCCAGCCCGCATCGGCAAGCAAAGCGCCGGCTTTGTCCGGGAAAACGACATCGTCCTCGAAAATCGCCGCGTAAGCATCCTCACCTGCAGCGATCGTCGACCAACACTGTTGGTGGCTGAGCAGGCAGGCAATCTCGGCGTCGGCCAGGCGCAAATGCTTCTTGCCCTGCGGCATTTCGGCCAGATCCGGCCGATCTCGCGCATCGATGGCGGCGACCCGCTCGAAGGCGATGCCGATGCGCGCGAACTCCGCCGTTACATGGGCGAGGCGATCGCGGGACCGATCGAGATTGATAATCAGGCATTTCATTTGGGTGGGATCGATGCAGTGGGACGCGCGTCCATAGCATGGGAACAAAGTTGCGTAAGCGATTTTCCCTCGATGTGCGCGATGACGGCCACGATCGAAAAGTGGAAATCGCCCCTTGACCTTCCAGTTACTGGAAGCACTACCTCCTCACCCAGACAGATATAAGGCACTTTTCGATGGCGCATTCCGAGCATCACCACCACGCGCACGCGGCCGATGGCAACTGCTGTACGGCAAAGGCTGCTGAGCCGGCCGCCGAAGCAGTGGTGCGCGATCCGGTCTGCGGCATGAGCGTCGATCCGGCAGCCGGTAAGCCGACGGCCGAGCATGGCGGCCGTCTCTTTCACTTCTGCAGCGAGGGTTGCCGTACGAAATTCGTCGCCGGGCCCGAAAAATACCTGACCGCCACCGACCCCGTCTGTGGCATGAGTGTCGACCGCGCTACCGCCAGGCATTTCTTCCGCCACGAAGGCCAGGGTTTCTATTTCTGCTCGGCCGGCTGCCGGGCGAAGTTCGAGGCCGAGCCGCAAAACTATCTCGGCGACAGGCCGACGCCGTCGCCAGTGCGGAAAGGCACGCAATACACCTGCCCGATGCATCCCGAAGTGATAAGAGACAAGCCCGGCTCCTGCCCGATCTGCGGCATGGCGCTTGAGCCGATGGGCGTTCCCACTGGCGATGAGGGCCCGAACCCCGAACTGGTAGACTTCACCAGACGGTTCTGGGTCAGCGCGGTGCTGTCCCTGCCGCTGCTGATCGTTGCCATGGCGCCGATGCTCGGCCTGACGTTCCAGGCGTTTGTCGACGGGCGAACGATGGTCTGGCTGGAATTGGCGCTGGCCAGCCCCGTCGTGCTGTGGGCGGCCTTCCCGTTCTTCCACCGAGGCTGGGAGTCGCTGGTCAACCGCAGCCCCAATATGTGGACGCTGATTTCGCTCGGTGTCGGCGCTGCCTATCTCTACAGCGTGGCGGCCACTCTGTTCCCGGACATTTTTCCACACCAGTTCCGCGGTCATGGCGGCACAGTGCCGGTCTATTTCGAGGCAGCCGCCGTCATCGTCGCGCTGGTATTCCTCGGTCAGGTGCTCGAATTGCGGGCGCGCGAAAAGACCGGCTCGGCCATCCGTGCGCTGCTCGACCTGGCGCCGAAGACGGCACGGCTGATCGGGGAGGACGGCTCCGACACCGACGTGCCGCTCGTTGCGGTCAAGACCGGCGACCACCTGCGCCTCCGTCCGGGCGACGCCGTGCCGGTCGACGGCACTGTAACGGAAGGCCGTTCCTCCATCGACGAATCGATGATCTCGGGCGAGCCGCTGCCGGTCGAAAAAACGAAAGGCGATGCCTTGACCGGCGGCACGCTCAACAAGAACGGTTCGCTGATCATGCGCGCCGAAAAGGTCGGCTCCGAAACGACGCTTTCGCGCATCGTCGAGCTGGTCGCAAAGGCGCAGCGTTCGCGCGCGCCGATTCAAGGTTTAGCCGATCGCGTCTCCTTCTACTTCGTGCCGGCCGTCGTGCTGGTCGCGCTCGCGGCCTTTGCCGCCTGGGCGATCTTCGGTCCCGAACCCAGCTTGATCTTTGCCATCGTCTCGGCGGTCTCGGTGCTGATCATCGCCTGCCCTTGCGCGCTCGGCCTGGCGACGCCGATGTCGATCATGACCGCCACCGGGCGCGGGGCGCACGCGGGCGTGCTGATCAAGGACGCGGCCGCGCTCGAGCGCTTCGCTTCGGTCGACACGTTGATCGTCGACAAGACCGGCACCTTGACCGAAGGCAAGCCTCGCTTGACCGATGTCGTCGCTGCCGACGGCCTGTCCGAGAATGAGTTGCTGGCGCTCGCCGCCGGGCTGGAAAAAGGCTCGGAGCATCCGCTGGCCGAGGCCATTGTCGGCGGCGCCGGCGAACGCGGGCTGACGCTCATCGAGGCCAGCGGCTTCGACGCCGTCACCGGCAAGGGCGTATCCGGCACGGTGTCTGGCAGGAAGGTTTCTCTCGGCAACGCCGCCATGATGGCCGACGTGGGCATGGACACCGCTTCCCTTTCGGCGAAAGCTGAGGCGCTGCAGGCCGAGGGCAAGACGGCGATGTTCGTTGCGGTGGACAAAAGACTGGCCGGCATTGTCGCGGTCGCCGATCCGGTCAAGGCAACGACAGCCGAGGCGATCAGGGCGCTGCACGACAGAGGGTTGCGGATCATCATGGCGACCGGCGACAATGAGCGCACGGCGCGCGCCATCGCCAAAAGCCTTGGTATCGACGAGGTGCGCGCCGGCCTGCTGCCGGAACAAAAGGCAGCCCTTGTCGAGGAGTTGCGTGCGAAAGGTGCCGGCGTCGCCATGGCCGGCGACGGCGTCAACGATGCGCCGGCCCTGGCCAGCGCCGATGTCGGCATCGCCATGGGCACCGGCGCCGATGTCGCTGTCGAGAGCGCCGGCATTACGCTGGTCAAGGGCGATCTCAACGGCATCGTCAGGGCGCGAACGCTCGCCCAGGGGACGATCCGCAACATCCGCCAGAATCTGTTTTTCGCCTTCCTCTACAATGTGCTTGGCGTGCCGGTTGCTGCCGGCGTGCTCTATCCGCTCACCGGCACGCTTTTGTCGCCGATGCTGGCGGCGGCGGCCATGAGCCTGTCTTCGGTTTCGGTCGTCGCCAACGCATTGCGGCTGCGGACGTTGAAACTCTGAGCAAAGCCCCCAGATACGAATTTCAATCAACAGGAGATCACGGATGACCTTGGCTAAGAAAATCGTGCTTTTGATGATGGCGGCGGGAATGCTGCTTGCCGTTTTCCTCGAAAGCGTCCCGGCGCAATCCGAAGAGATGAAACACGACATGGGCGCTATGGGCGCGCAAGGTCCTTCGACCGACGGCTACAAGGCGGCGATGGACAAGATGCACACCGACATGATGATCGAATATTCCGGCAATGCCGATGTCGATTTCGTGCGCGGCATGATCCCGCATCATCGGGGCGCGATCGACATGGCCAAGGTGGAACTCGCCAATGGCAAGGATCCCGAAATCCGCAAGCTGGCCGAAGATGTCATCGCCGCGCAGGAAGCCGAGATCGCCAAGATGCAGGCCTGGCTCGCCGCCCATCCGGCGAAGTAAGGCAGCAACGGCCATGCCGGAGAGATCCATTCTGGATTTCTCTCCGTGGTTGTGATGCCATTCACATCGATTACACGGCGCCAGGAGCCCACATGCCATCGACGATAAGAGCCACCACGCTGCCTTCGGGCGAGGCCGTCCAGGTGCTGGGACAGGGCACATGGAAGATGGGCGAGGATTCCCGCCGCCGCGCCGGGGAGGTCAATGCCCTGAAGCTCGGGCTGGACCTCGGCATGACGTTGATCGACACCGCTGAAATGTATGCCAGCGGCGGCGCCGAGGAGGTGGTGGCGGAAGCCATTGCCGGGCGCCGCGACGAACTCTTTCTTGTCTCCAAGGTATTGCCGTCCAATGCCTCGCGCGCCGGCGTGGCGCGGGCCTGCGAAAACAGCTTGAAGCGCCTGCGCACCGACCGCATCGATCTCTATCTCCTGCATTGGCCGGGCAGTGTGCCTCTAGGCGAAACGGTCGACGCTTTCGAGGCGTTGAAGAAGGCCGGCAAGATCCGTCACTGGGGCGTCAGCAATTTCGACACCGACGAAATGGAGGAGCTGACCGGCCTGTCGTCTGGAGATCATGTCCAGACCAACCAGGTACTCTACAATCTGTCGCGGCGCGGCCCCGAATTCGATCTCGCACCGTGGAGCCGGCAGCGCGGCATCCCGCTGATGGCCTATTCGCCGGTCGAGCAGGGCGCGCTGGCGCGTAATCCCCGGCTGGAAACCGTTGCCGCCCGCCACAACGCAACGCCGGCACAGATCGCCTTGGCCTGGGTGATGGCGCAGCCCGGTGTCATCGCCATCCCGAAGGCGAGTAGCCAGGAGCATGTCCGCCAGAATTTTGCCGCGCTCGACATCGAGCTGACGGCCGAAGACCTCGCCGAACTCGACCGCGCCTTTCCACCGCCGACGCGCAAGCGCGGGCTGGAGATGATCTAGATTGGAACGGGTTTCGACCGGGTATCATCATACGGCGTATAGAGTCGGAGCCATGACGGTCACGTCGCTGCGCGACGGTTACGTCGACATGCCAATCAGGCGGCTGCGCCAGCCCGGAGACCGGACATTCGGTGACAACCTGCCCTCGCATGTACCGCTCGTCGACGGTGCGCTCAGGCTGTCGGTCAACGCCTTCGCCATCGATGACGGCGACGACATCACGCTGATCGACACAGGGGCTTCGAACGCCTGGCACCCGACAATGGGGCACCTGCCCGAGGCGCTGCGCGAGGCGAAGATCGCCACCGACCGGATTCGGACTGTTGCTTTCACCCACACCCATCTCGACCATATACACGGGCTCATCCTTGCCGATGGTGGCGACGGCTTCCCGCAGCTCTCTCGCCTGCTTGTCCCGCGCGCTGAGCTCGGCATGTTTCGCGACGTGGCGAGGCTGGAACGCTTCCACGATCGCGCCCAGCCTCTCGATGCTGGACAGCGCGTCAGCGCTGACATCGATACGATCGGCTCCGCTGGCCATGAAGCCGGCCACACTTGCTTTCGCGTTGTGAGCGCAGGCGAAACACTGTTGATCTGGGGCGACATCGTACATGTGCCGTCGCTTCAATTCGATCGACCCGAGATCACGTGGGAATTCGACGCAGACCAGCAGCAGGCGAGGGCAAGCCGGTTGCAAATGCTGGCGCTTGCGGCCAACAACGACTGCTACGTCGCCGGCGCGCATCTTGATTCGCCCGGCGTCGGCCGGGTTTTTCGAACCGAGACGGCTTTCCGCTTCGAGCCCTTGTAGCACTCTAGCCGAGCGCCGCCCGCGCCCGTCGCAACGCGCGCGAAAACACTGCGGTGTCGTCGAAGGCGCGTGCCAGCGTGAGCGCGCCCTGGATGGCGCCGACCGCTTCTTCGGCGAGTTCGTCCGCCCTGTCAGCGCTGTGCCCGCTTCGGGTCAGCGCTTCGGCAAGATGCGCCACCCAGCGGCCGAAATAGCTTTTGATCGCAATGGCGAAGAGGTCGCGGGATTCGTCCAGCGCGAAGGCGCCGATGAGGCACACCCGGCGTCCCGAGCGGAAATAGCTGTCGGCCGCTTCGAACATCCGATCGATGCCCGTGCGAGGGTAGGCCCTGTCCTGCAACGGCACGAAGACATTCTCCTCGAACCAGCCATCTATATGGGCAATGACAGCCGCCGCCATCTCTTCCTTGCCGCCGGGGAAGAAGTGGTAAAGGCTGCCTTTGCCTAGGCCGGTCGCCGCACCGATCCGCGCCAGGCTCGCCCCTTCATAGCCGTGTTCGCGGAAAACCTCGCCGATGATGGAGAGCAAATCGGCGCGATCGGGCGCGATCCTGCGCATGCGCTAGTTTTTCCGCTTGAGCATGATCTTTGCCGAAAACCGCGACACAGTTCTAGGGATCACACTCTAAAGTCCGAGTTCGGTCAGGCCGGGATGGTCGTCAGGCCGGCGGCCGAGCGGCCAGTGATATTTGCGCTCACCCTCAGCGATCGGCAGGTCGTTGATGCTGGCGACGCGCCTACGCATCAGTCCATCCGCGTCAAATTCCCAATTCTCATTGCCGTAGGAGCGGAACCAGTGGCCACTGTTGTCGCGCCATTCATAGGCAAAGCGCACCGCGATGCGGTTGTCGTTCCAGGTCCAGACCTCCTTGATCAGCCGGTAGTCCAGCTCGCGCGCCCATTTGCGCGTGAGGAAGGAGACGATCTCATTTCTGCCCGAGACGAACTCGGCGCGGTTGCGCCAGGTGCTGTCTTGCGTATAGGCGAGCGAAACCCGTTCGGGATCGCGGCTGTTCCAGGCGTCTTCGGCCATGCGCGCCTTCTGCGCGGCGGTCTCGGCGGTGAAGGGCGGCAGCGGCGGACGGCTCATGTCACTCTCCCATCGGCAAAGGCGATGGCGAGCATTGTACCAAACGGTACAATTGGTCAAGGCTGAAATCGGACTAGGTTTTCCCCGCCAGCCCCTTCAGCCGGTAGAGCGCTTCCAGCGCCTCGCGCGGCGTCATCTCGTCTGGATTGATCTCACCCAGCGCTGCGCCCAATGCGTCGCTCTTCGCAGGCTTTGCCGCTTCCCGCTTCATTGCCACCGAAAACAGCGGCAGATCGTCGACCAGCCGGTTGGCCTTGCCGGAGACATCGCCTTCCTCGAGCTGATGCAGCACCTCTTTGGCCCGGCCGACCACCGCTTCCGGCAGACCGGCAAGGCGAGCGACCTGAACGCCATAGGAGCGATCGGCGGCACCCTTGCCGACCTCGTGCAGGAAGACCACGTCGCCTTCCCACTCCTTAACCCGCATCGTGACATTGTGCAGTCGCGGCAGCTTGCCGGAGAGTGCCGTCATTTCGTGGAAATGAGTGGCGAAGATCGCCCGGCAGCGGTTCTTCTCGTGCAGATACTCGACTGCCGCCCAGGCGATCGACAGGCCATCGAACGTGGCGGTGCCGCGACCGATCTCGTCCAGGATCACCAGCGCCCGTTCGCCGGCCTGGTTGAGGATCGCCGCCGTCTCTACCATCTCGACCATGAAGGTCGAACGGCCGCGCGCCAGATCGTCCGAGGCGCCGACCCGCGAGAACAGCCGGTCGACAACGCCGATATGGGCCGACGTCGCCGGCACGAAGGAACCGGTTTGGGCGAGGATGGCGATCAGTGCGTTTTGCCGCAGGAAGGTCGACTTACCGCCCATATTCGGACCGGTGAGCAGCCAGATCGCGCCGGCCTTGGCCCCGTCTTGCGGCGACAGATCGCAATCATTGGCGACGAACGGCCCTTCGCCCGAGCGCCGCAGCGCCTGTTCCACCACCGGATGGCGTCCGCCCGAGATATCGAAGGCGAGGCTGGAATCGACCAGCGGCCGACACCAGGCTTCACTCTCCGACAACAGCGCGAGCGCCGCCGACACGTCAAGTACGGCAAGCGCATCGGCGCCGGTGCGAATTTTTTGCGCCTCGGCGACCGCCTCTGTCGTCAGCGTGTCGAAAGCGGCAAGCTCGATGCTCAGCGCCCGGTCGGCGGCATTGGCGATTTTGGTCTCGAGTTCGGCAAGTTCGGTCGTGGTGAAACGCATGGCGTTGGCCATGGTCTGGCGGTGGATGAAGCGCGCCTTGGCGCCGTCGCTTCCGGTCATGATTGAATGGTGGTTGGCCGTCACCTCGATGTAATAGCCCAGCACATTGTTGTGCCGGATTTTCAGCGAGCGGATGCCGGTCTCCTCGATCAGCGAGCGCTCCAGTCCGGCGATCACCTTGCGCGATTCGTCGCGCAGCGCCCGCATTTCGTCGAGCTCGGCATGGTAGCCGCCGCGCACGAAGCCGCCGTCGCGCCTGAGCAGCGGCAGTTCCTCGCCAAGAGCCTGGGCCAGATGCTTGGCCAGCGCACGCGGCAGCGCCTTTATCGCGGCAAGTGCCGCTGTCAGCTCCGCGGGCAGGACGGCCGTTCCGAACAGTTCGGCAATGGTGGCCGCCGCTTCGAAGCCGGCACGCAGCGCGCCGAGATCGCGCGGGCCGCCGCGGTTGAGCGCCAGCCGCGACAGCGCCCGCGGCATGTCGGCGACGCTCTTCAGGCCTGACCGCACCGCCTGGCAAAGCTGCGTCTCCGCACGGAAGAACGACACAGAATCGAGCCTGGCGCCGATCGCCGCCGGGTCAGTCAGCGGCGCCATCAGCCGGTCGGCGAGCAGCCTGGCGCCGCCGCCGGTGACCGTGCGGTCTATAGCCTTGAACAGCGAGCCGTCGCGGCTGCCCGACAGCGTGCGCAACAGTTCCAGATTGCCGCGTGTCGCAGGATCGATGAACAGCGTCGAGCCCTGCTCCTCGCGTTCGGGACGCGACAAAGGCGGCCGCTCGGCCTTCTGCGTCTTTTCGACATAGGCGATGGCGCCCGAGATCGCCGACAATTCGGCGCGCGAGAAGGCGCCGAAACTGTCCGGCGTCGCCACTTCGAAGAAACGCGCGATCCGCCCCGCTGCCGAAGCCGAATCGAAAAGCGACGGCGGCTGCGGGCTGGCAACGCGGCCAATGACGTCGAACACCGGCTTCAACTCGGGATCGTAAAACACCGGCTCGGCGACGATCAGCTCGCGCGGGTCGACGCGGAAGACATCGGCCAGCAGGCGGTCGGTCGTGGTTTCGGCGACGCGGAAGACGCCGGTCGAGATCTCGATCCAGGCCAGGGCGAAGGCGTCACCGCTGTTGCCGCCCTTCACCCGCCCTAGCGCCATCAGGAAGCTCGATTCCGACGGCGCCAGCAATTTGTCCTCGGTGATGGTGCCGGGCGTCACCAGGCGCACCACGTCACGGCGTACGACCGATTTGCCGCCGCGCTTCCTGGCTTCCGCCGGGTCCTCGATCTGCTCGCAGACGGCAACGCGAAAACCTTGGCCGATCAGCTTTTGCAGATAGTCGTCGGCCGCATGCACCGGCACGCCGCACATCGGAATGTCGTTACCCTGGTGCTTGCCGCGCTTGGTCAGGACGATGCCCAGCGCCTTGCTCGCCTTTTCGGCGTCGTCGAAGAACAGCTCGTAAAAATCGCCCATGCGGTAGAACAGCAGAGAATCCGGGTTCGCCGCCTTGATCTCGATAAACTGCTCCATCATCGGCGTGACGCTGCCGACGGGCGCAGACGGTGTCACCTCTGGGGCGTCGGTTTCTGCTGAAGTGTGCATGTTCATGCCCGCACGCTAGCAGATGTGGGTGCGGGGTTTAATGCAGGCGGCTCGAAAAGCAGGGGACGACCGGCCTCGACGGCGGCTTGTGCTCCCTCTATGCCGGGTGAAGCCGTTGGTTGCATCGGGCGACAACCAGACCCTATGATCGCCATGGCGGGATAGGCGGCATGGATCAGGACAAGCAGGAAGGGTTCGAGGAACTGGTCGGTCCAGCTGGATCGACCGGTACGCGCCTGTTGCTTTTGGCGGCGCGGCGCGTGCATCGGACCAAAAGCAAGCTGCGCGGGTCGGTGCGCAAACGCGTTCCCTTCCTCCTGCCGAAACACGGACCGCTGTCCGATCTCGATGGTGGGATCGAGATGTCGCTGCATGTGCTCAGCCGCGACCCGCTGGTGCTCTATGTTCCCATTGGCGGAGCACGTCCGCTCTATCCGCTGGCGGCCCTTGGCCGGCGCCTGGCGGGACGGCGCGTCACCTTCCTGACGATGCAGACCTGGACCATGGAGCGGCCGGCTGTCATCGCCCGGATGGGCCGCGATCTCGCCTGGTATGCCGGCCGGTTTCCGCTGCACGAAATCATCTTCCTGTGCAACACCGAGGAAGAGCGCCGTCTCATCGCAGCTGCGGGCGGCAATGCCATCTTCTCCAATCACAATCTGATGGTGTCGGAGGATATATTCCGGCCGCTGCCGGACGTGCCGGTCGAATTCGACGCGGTCTACAATGGCCGCATCTCGCCGATCAAACGCCATCACCTGGCCTTCGACATAGAGCGGCTGGCCCACATCACCTATTCGATCGGCGAATTGCCGCCGGTTGCCGCCCGCGCCTTTGTTCGGCGACTGCAGGCGCGTTCGCCGCTCCACCAGATCGCCAATCCGCTCGTCGACGGCTGGCCGGGCAAGCTGACGGCGCAACAGGTCAACCGCGTCTACAACCAGGCCGCCGTCGGGCTGTGCCTGTCGGCCCTGGAAGGAGCGATGTACTCCTCGATGGAATATCTGATGGCCGGCCTGCCGATCGTCAGTACGCCGAGCCTTGGCGGTCGCGACGTCTATTTCGATCCGGATTATTGCATCGTCGCCGATCCGGAACCGGCTGCCATTCGCCGCGCGGTCGAGACGCTGCGAGATCGTGCCATACCGCGTCAGCACATCCGCCGCCGCACGCTGGAGAAGGTTCACGCCCAGCGCATCGAACTCATGGCGTTCCTGACTGCATTGCTGCGGCGCAAGGGAAGTCGTGCGCCACCCATCGAGACGTGGCCTTTCCCCGGCACAGACGGCATGATGCGACGGGGAACGGTGCGCGAAATCGCTGCTTTCGTCAGCGAGCCAGAGCCGACGTGACGTCATCCGACCCTCGGGAGATTTCGCTGCGGGCGTGAAGATCGCTTGGCGATTTACAGCGGTGGCGTGTAGCCTTAATTCGGAAGTTTCAAAAACACGCACCCGTCTCAAGGGGGCGACACCGGCGAGGAAATCAAAAGCATCATGGCCAAGAAAACCGAAAATAGCGGCCCCTCCGTCAGCGCCGAGGAGGCGCTGGAATTCCACGCCATGGGCCGCCCCGGCAAGCTGGAGATCGTCGCCACCAAGCCGATGGCGACGCAGCGCGATCTGAGCCTCGCCTATTCGCCGGGTGTCGCGGTTCCTGTGCTGGCCATTGCCGAAGACCCCAGCCGCGCTTTCGACTACACGACGCGCGGCAACATGGTCGCCGTCATCTCCAACGGCACCGCCATTCTCGGCCTCGGCAATCTCGGCGCGTTGGCCTCCAAGCCGGTGATGGAAGGCAAGGCGGTGCTGTTCAAGCGCTTCGCCGATGTCGATTCCATCGATCTCGAGGTCGACACCGAGGATGCCGACGAATTCATCAATTGCGTGCGCTTTCTCGGCCCGTCCTTCGGCGGCATCAACCTGGAAGACATCAAGGCGCCGGAATGCTTCATCATCGAGCAGCGGCTGCGCGAACTGATGGACATCCCGGTCTTCCATGACGACCAGCACGGCACCGCCATCATCTCGGCCGCCGGGCTGATCAACGCGCTGGAGATCACCGGCCGCGACATGAAGACCACGAAAATGGTCTGCAACGGCGCCGGCGCCGCCGGCATTGCCTGCATCGAACTGATGAAGGCGATGGGTTTCGCCCCGGAAAACATCATCTTGTGCGACACCAAGGGTGTCGTCTACCAGGGCCGCACCGAAGGCATGAACCAGTGGAAGTCGGCGCATGCGGTCAAGACCGCCACGCGCAGCCTGGCCGAGGCGCTGGATGGCGCCGACGTCTTCCTCGGCCTGTCGGCCAAGGGCGCATTGACCACCAGGATGGTGCAATCGATGGCCAAGAACCCGATCATCTTCGCCATGGCCAATCCCGACCCGGAGATCACGCCGGAGGAAGTGGCCGAAATCCGCACCGACGCCATCATGGCCACCGGGCGTTCCGACTACCCCAACCAGGTCAACAATGTGCTGGGCTTTCCCTACATCTTCCGCGGTGCGCTGGATGTCAGGGCCACCACCATCAATGACGACATGAAGATCGCCGCAGCGAGAGCGCTGGCCGACCTGGCGCGCAAGGACGTGCCCGACGATGTCGCCGCCGCCTATCAGGGCAACCGGCCGAAATTCGGCCCGAACTACATCATCCCGGTGCCGTTCGATCCGCGCCTGATCTCGGCCATCCCGCTCGCGGTGGCCAAGGCGGCGATGGAGTCGGGCGTCGCCCGCAAGCCTATCCTCGACCTCGACCGCTACGCGCAGGAGCTGTCGGCCCGCCGCGACCCGATCGCTTCGACCTTGCAGCGCATCTACGATCGCGTCCGCCGCCAGCCCAAGCGCATCGTCTTTGCCGAGGGCGAGGAAGAACAGGTGATGCGCGCCGCCGTCTCCTATGTGAACCAGAAGCTCGGCACCGCGATCCTGCTCGGCCGCGACGATGTAATCAAGGAAAACGCCAGGCACGCCGGCATCGACCTGAACAAGCAAGGCATCGAGATCATCAATGCCAGGCTTTCGCGCCGCAACGGCATCTACACCGATTATCTCTACGAGCGCATGCAGCGCAAAGGCTTCCTGTTCCGCGACTGCCAGCGGCTGATCAACAACGACCGCAACCATTTCGCTGCCTGCATGGTGGCGCTGGGCGATGCCGACGGCATCGTCACCGGCGTCACCCGCAACTATTCCACGGCGCTTGACGATATCCGCCGCGTCATCGACGCCAAGCCCGGACACCGCGTCATCGGCGTCTCCATCGTGCTCGCGCGGGGCAAAACAGTCCTCGTCGCCGATACCGCCGTGCACGACATGCCCAATGCCGAGCAGATCGCCGACATCGCCGAAGAGGCGGCGGGATTTGCCCGCCGCATGGGCTACGAGCCGAGGCTCGCCATGCTTGCCTATTCGACCTTCGGCCACCCGCAGGGCGAACGTTCCGAGCGCGTGCAGGAAGCGGTGCGCATCCTCGACAAGCGCCGCGTCGATTTCGAATATGACGGCGAGATGGCCGCCGACGTGGCGCTCAACGCCCGCGCCATGGCGCAATATCCGTTCATCCGGCTGACCGGCCCTGCCAATGTGCTGATCATGCCGGCGTTCCACTCGGCCTCTATCTCGACCAAGATGCTGCAGGAACTCGGCGGCTCCACCGTCATCGGCCCGCTGCTGGTCGGCTTGAACAAACCGGTCCAGATCGTCTCGCTCAACGCCAAGGATTCGGACATCGTCAACATGGCTGCGATCGCGGCGTATACGGCGGGTGCTTGAGGGGCGGTCCGCGCCGCGGACTGTCTTTTTCCTGCTTGGGCGGAGTCGCTGGCGTTGCAGCGGCTCGTGTCGCCGAACGCTTGCACCGATGGCCTATTCGCGCCACCCCATAAGAGATTGATAACATTCACCTGATATAGAACCCCTCTCGCCGACCTGCCGTAACGGCATTTATGGCGCGCTCAGACCGCTAACGGGGGTGCGGCCATGAAGCATGACGGGGTTTCTGCATCCGCGGTTGGCCAGGGGGTCTACCACGACGAGCGGCTAGACGCGCTGCTCAGCATCACCGGCCGCATGGACGGTTATCTCTACCGTTGCCGCAACGATGCGTCCTACACCATGCTCTACATCAGCGACGGCATCTTCACCGTCAGCGGCTACCGGCCGAGCAATTTCATCCACAACGCGGTGCGCGACTATGTCTCAGCCATCCACCCGGACGATCTCGCCGCCGTCTATGCCGCCGTCGACACCGCGATCGAGGCGCGGTGTAACTGGAATGTCGACTACCGCATCGTACCGCAGGTCGGCGAGCCGCTCTGGGTCCGCGAGATCGGTGGCGGCGTCTGGGATGAAGCCGGCGAACTGGAATTCCTCGAAGGCTTCGTCGTCGACATCAGCGACCGCAAGGTCGTCGAGGATCTCAACGCCGAACTGCTTTTGGAGCTGAAGGCTGCCAATGAGGAGCTGTCAGCGCAAAAGCGCGAGATCGAGCTGGCCAAGCAGCAGAGCGACCATTCGGCCAACCACGACGCGTTGACCGACCTGCCCAACCGGCGCGCCTTCCACAACGAACTCAAATTGGTGATCGACCGTTGCGCCGGCACCGGCGATGCAGCCGGTCTTCTGTTCATCGACCTCGACCGGTTCAAGCAGGTCAACGACACGCTCGGCCACGAGGCTGGCGATGCGCTGCTGCAGCGCGTGTCGGACAAGCTGCGCACGATCCTGCGCAGCGCCGATTTCGTCGCGCGGCTCGGGGGTGATGAGTTTGCCTTCCTGTTTTCGGGGAACGCGGAGCAGGCCAGGGAGAAGGCCGTGCGCGTGGCGGAGCGCGTGCTGGAGCGGCTGCGCATCAAGGTTCCCGCTCCGGGTGGCGACATCCATGTCGGCTGCACTGTCGGCGTTGCGATCTATCCGACGGAGGCTGCCGATCCGGATGCGCTGGTCGCGCTCGCCGACCGGCTCATGTACATCGGCAAGAAAAACGGTCGCGACCGGCTGGTCACCACCGACGCTTTGGGGCTCGAAGCCGGCGAGCTTCGCCAGTCCGCCTGAACGAAGCGCTCATCGCGACGACACAGCGACGCCCGGTGCTCGAATGAAAAAGGCCCACAGCGTGCGCTGCGGGCCTTTTCCTATGATGGGTCGGTAGATCAGAACGAGCGCTGGAAGCGGAGGATGCCGCCAAGGCTGCTCTTCTTGTTGGCCTTGGTCCAGTTGTTGAAGTCAGCGTCGCCGAATTTTCCGGCATTGAGGTAATCGACTTCAGCCGTGACGGTAAAGCCAGGCACGACGGTATAGGCAACGTTAGCGGCGACGCCGAGGTTCTTCCAGTCGTCATAAGAGACCTGAGCGTTGAACGACGTCTTGTCGTTGAACTTGTAGGTGCCGCCACCCCAGATTGCCCAGTTGCCGCCCCACTGCTTGTAGAAGCCGCGACCGTGAGCATCGATAGTGTTGCCCGCGTCGTCGGTGAGGTTGTCATCGGTGCCGTAGCCGCCCATGACGAAGAGCGTGAACTCCTTGCTGACATTGACGTCCAAGCGGACCTTGCCTGCCACTTCCTCGTAGTTGCTGTCATAGGCGACGACGCCCGTGACCGAACCCCAGTCGCTCTTGTACTTCAGGCCGCCGACGACATGCGGAACGTAGCTGTCGATGGTGCCAACCGCGCCCGCGCCTTCTTCGAGAGAGACCACGGCGGAGAAGCCATTGCCTGCGTCGAAGTAGTACTGAACGACGTTGCTCTCCTGTCCGCCATACGGAACCAGCGTGTCCTGGATGACGGCGCCGGCATAGTTGGTGAACGTATCGAAAGCCGTGTCGTCCTTACCGACGCGCAGGCCACCGAGCTGAATGTAGGCGTAACGCAGCGACAGCGCCTTGTTGCGGCCCTGCCAGTCGTTAGCATTGGAAGAGGCTTGATTAAGATAGTCGCCATTGCTGTTGCCGAAATTGAAGCGGGTCTCGGTGTAGGTCTTAAAGGTGCCGAGTTCGGTTTCCTGGCCGGTCCAGGTCTTCAGCGTGAAGCGGGCGTTCTTGGAGAAACTCGAATTCGTACCGTCCTCATGGTCAGGGACATGGTTGGCACCATCGAATGAGCCGGCATCGCCGGCGCCGATGTCGTAACGGACGTAGCCGGCGATGCGCAGGCAGGTCTTGGTGCCGGGGATGTAGAAATAGCCCGAGCCGTAGACGTCGCAGATCTTGACGTATTCGGCCGGTTCCGGCTCGGCGACGACGACCGCGTCGGCGGCGCGTGCGCCCGAAACCGCGATCAGTGCCGCGGCGGAGCCGAGCAGAAGGCTCTTGATGTTCATTTTCTTGAATCTCCAGTCAAAGGTTCAAATCAGGTCGGACATGGCTCTGCGGCCTGCCGCTTCACCCCATACTGAAAGCCGCGCATCGCGCCGTGCTCCCGCCTCCGACATGGCCCATGCCGAGGCGGCGATCAACAGAGATTGTGTCGGGAAAGCGCCTTTCCGACTCTTCAAAAAGTATTGTTGCGCAATTATCACGTCATGTTTCTGACATGATGGCACATGTGGCACAATCGGTACATAAAGGACGGTGATATATAGAATTATGGAGTAGAATTTGATCTGCGAAGCCGGTTATAGTTCGCTTTGACGCTTATTTACCCGACTTACTATTTCCCGAGGCTAATCGGTGGGGGATCGATCGAAATCCCCACGGAAAATCAGACCGGCGAAAAATCGCGTGCGGCCAGCACGACCTGCTGCACCATGTCCTGTTTGAGCATGTCGATCGGGATGCGGCCGCCGAGTTCCGGCGCGGCGCGGTTCAGCCAGAACCAGGCAAGCCTTGGATTGGCGATCGCCGACAGCACCTCGCTGATTCCCGTAGCTGGCCTGCCGTCGACGAACTGGGCCAGCGGGAAGACATGCTTGCGGCCGCCCTTGCGCAGCGCAATGACCTCGCCCCGTCTTTGCCAGCGATGCAACGTCGAGCGTGGAATGCGGAATTTCTCTTCCAGATAGGTCGACCCGGCGACTTCGCCGGCCCAGTCCTCGATCAGCATCGATTGAAGCATGCGCTCGCCCGGCGGGTGGGATGCCACCTTGCCGGGTTCGGCTGCCGTCGTCGGCTCGTCAACCGCGACGATTGCCGCGTCGCGGCGCGTCGCCTTGCCGGCAATAGACTGGACGAAGTCGGTGGCGAGCGCAGTCCACTCGCCTCGGAAGGCATCGACCGCAAGCAGCTGCGCCTGCGAAAGGAAAGTCAGCGCGGCGGCAACGCTGCCGGCAATGGCGCCGGCCGAAGCCAATGCCTGCGGGTCCATGGCTATGCCGTGCTGGACCAGTGCCTGCTGCACCGCCTCGGCCACGAGGCCTGCCAAGGCCTCCTGCGAAATCCCGTCCGTCTGGTTCTGAAATCTGGTCATGCATCTGTCTTGCTGGCCACACGCTCCTCCCAGGCTGTGGCCGGTTGGTTGAACGGCTATAGCGGAGAGCTGAAAGCGCGGCGACAACAGACGCAGCGACCCGACAGGTTGCTGTCTTGCATTTTGACACCCCAACGGTCTGTGGGCGCTTCGAAATGTCAGTCGCGAGACGCCTCACTGTGCGTGTAGGTCTGCTCTGTGACAAGCGCACGACAGGTGGGCTTCTTCCTTCTCCCCTTGTGGGAGAAGGTGGATCGGCGCGGAGCGCCGAGACGGATGAGGGGTGTTCCAGCTTGGCGCCAGCTTACCCCTCACCCGGATTGCCAGCCGATTTGTGAAGGACAAATCGGGGCAATCCGACCTCTCCCACAAGGGGAGAGGTAAGAGGCGCTATAGCAGTCCGGCCAGTTGGGCCGCGCTGCGCAGGTTCTGCCGCGGCCGTGGCCCGAGCTGCTGGATCACCAGCCCGGCGGCCAGCGAGCCGAGATCGCCGCAATCCTGCAGGCTGCGCCCCGAGGTGTAGCCGTAGAGGAAACCGGCGGCGTAGAGGTCGCCGGCGCCGGTGGTGTCGACCAGTTCGCGGATCGTCGTCGCCTGGATGGTGACAGTCTCGTCGCCGCGCACGATCACCGAGCCTTTTTCGGAGCGGGTGACGGCGGCGATCTTGCAGTCTTTGCGGATCGCCGCCAGCGCCTCGTCGAAGGATTTGGTCTGGTAGAGCGACTTGATCTCGTGGCTGTTGGCAAAGACGACGTCGACAGTGCCCGAGCGCATGAGGTCGAGGAACTCGTCCCGGTAGCGGTCGACGCAGAACGAATCAGACAACGTCATCGACACTTCGCGCCCGGCCTCGTGTGCGAGCTTCGCCGTCTGCCGGATCGCCTCCTTGGCGCGCGGCGGATCCCACAGATAGCCCTCGAAATAGGTAACCTTGGCGCCGGATGCCTTGTCGGCCTCGACGTCTTCCGGCCCGAGTTCGATGCAGGCGCCGAGATAGGTGTTCATCGAGCGCTCGCCGTCGGGGGTGACGAAGATCATCGAGCGCGCCGTCGGCGGCTGGCCCTCGAGCGGCCGGGTGTCGAAGGCGACGCCCTGGGCATGGATGTCATGGGCGTAGATTTCGCCGAGCGGATCGTTCGACACCTTGCCGAAGAAGGCGGCGCGGCCGCCGAAGCTGGCAATGCCCGCCGCCGTATTGCCGGCGCTGCCGCCGGAGGCCTCGATCGCCGGCCCCATGCGGCTGTAGAGGAGCTCGGCGCGCTTGGTGTCGATGAGGTTCATCGCACCCTTGATGATGCCGTTGGTCTCGAGAAAAGCGTCGTCGCACTGGGCGATGATGTCGACAATGGCATTGCCGATGCAAAGCACGTCATAATCCGGCATCAATGTCTCCGCCCTGGAACCTGCCGGCTTTCTGCCGCGCCCGGGCGGGTCTACAGCATCACCCCGAAAAATGGCAACCGATTTCCATCCTTTGCCGGCCCAAGCCGGCGCGCGCCTCTGGGACGAGGCTCCATCACAGTTCGACCGTGGCCGAAGCATCTGACCGCCGGGTCGCCTACAAGCTTGGCGTCAAATCAAGCGCTGGAAGCACCCGCATGCAAGCAAAGACCGACATGACCACCGAACTGGCGCTGCTTGGCGTGCTGGCCGCCCTGTGGGGCGCGTCCTATACCTTCATCAAGATCGGTGTCGAGACGATCCCGCCGATATCCTTCATCGCTGCCCGCACCTTGATTGCCGGCGCCATCCTGCTCGCGCTGATCCGCTGGCGCGGCCTCGCCATGCCCAAGGACAGCGCGACCTTGTGGCGGTTCATGGTCCAGGCCTGCCTCAACAGCGTCGTGCCGTTCACGCTGATCGCCGCCGCCGAGCGCTCCATCGACGCCGGTCTGGCCACCATTCTCAACGCGACCTCGCCGATCTTCACCTTCCTGCTGACCGCGCTTATCACCCGCCATGAATCCGTGACCGCACGCAAGCTGTTCGGTGTCGGTGCCGGCATCGCCGGCATTTGCCTGATCGTCGGCACCCAGGCGCTTGGCGGGCTCGGCCATCAATTGTGGGCGCAGCTTGCCGTCATTGCCGCCACGGTCTGCTATGCCGGCGCCGCCATTTTCGGCCGCAGCTTTAGGGGACTCGACCCGATGCTGCCGGCCGCCGGCTCGATGCTGTGCGGCGCGGTCATCCTCGTCCCCTTGAGCCTGGCCTTCGACCGCCCGTGGACGCTGTCGCCTTCAATGGCGTCGATACTGGCCTTGTTGGCATTGTCGGTGTTCTCCACGGCGCTGGCCTTCTGCATCTTTTTCCGCCTCATCCACACGCTTGGTTCGGTCGGCACGACGTCGCAGGCCTATCTGCGCGTGCCGATCGGCGTCGGCATCGGCGTCCTGTTCCTCGGTGAAAGCCTTGGGCCGACAGCTTTCTGGGGCATGGGCTGCGTCGTCGCCGGCGTTGCGGCAATGACCATCCCCGCCCGCTCCCGGGCGCTGGCGCGCTAGATCGTGATGAGATTTGGTTGAAATCTCATCATGATCTAGCCCTTTGTTGGAGCATGATCTTTTCCAAAAACCGGTACCCACTTTTTGGGATCATGCTCTAGTTCCCGTCCGGAATTGCGCCCGCTCCAGCAGGCTTGCGGCTGACAGGGTCTCCGCCTATGTCGGAGATATCCGTTTGTTCCTGGGGGTGGAAACGCCGTGATCTCCAACGCTGCCCGCGCCGCCTTCAGCCGGCTGTTTTCTCCCGAATTCCGCGCGGTTTTCCTGAAGACGCTGGGCTTGACCGTCCTGGCGCTGGTCGCCTGTGGTTCGTCTTGACCGGGCTTGTCGATTGGCTGGCCCTGCCATGGGTTCACTCCTTGCTGCCCGGCCTGCCGTCCTGGGCCGGATGGCTGAGCGGCATCATCGCTGCCATCGCGCTTGCCTTCGGGATGGCGCTGCTGATCGCGCCGGTGACGGCAATCGTGGCGGGCCTGTTTCTCGACGACATCGCCGAAGTGGTCGAGCGCACCGACTATCCGGCCGATCCCGTCGGACGCGCCATGCCGGCGCTGCGCTCGCTCGTGTTGTCGGTGAAATTCTTCGGCGTCGTCATCCTGGGCAACATCGTCGCCTTGCTCCTTCTGTTGGTTCCAGGCGTCAACATCGCCGCCTTCTTCATCGTCAACGGCTATCTGCTCGGACGTGAATTCTTCGAATTCGCCGCCATGCGCTTCCGCCCGGAAGATGAGGCGAGGGCGTTGCGCCGGAAATATGCCGGCACCGTCTTTCTGGCCGGGCTGCTCATCGCTGCCTTCCTCGCCGTGCCCCTGCTCAACCTGCTGACGCCGCTCTTTGCCGCCGCCATGATGGTGCATCTGCACAAGGCGGTCGGCGCGCGGGAGAGCGCCGGGCGATAGGCCTATCAACGCAGAAGAAAACCGCGTCCCAATTCGTCATCCGGCTCGACGGTGAATTCCGCCCGGCCCGAATAGTAGGCGCGGCCGCCGACGCGGGCGATGATCGCATCATGCGGGCCGGCCATGGTCGTGCGCGCCACCGCTCCGGAAAAGCGCGAGCCGGCGATGCTTTCGAAGGACCGCTCCTGACCAGGGTTGATTTCACCCTTGGCATGCATTGCCGCCAGCCGCGCGGTGACGCCGGAGCCGGTCGGCGAGCGGTCGACCTCGGCATCGGCAAAGACGCAGATGTTTTTCGTTGCCTCGCTGGAGAACGCATCTCGTCCATCGGTGAGGATGGTGCCGTAGAGGAAAGCGAGATCGGCATGGTCGGGATGCGATAGAGGGAACTCCGCCTTCAGCCGCTCGGTCAGCGCGGTTGCCGCGTCGACGAAATCGCGCACCCGGCTGCGGCCGAACTCCAGGCCGAATTGATGGCAGTCGGCCAGCGCGTAGAAGGCGCCGCCATAGGCGATGTCGAACGCAATCTTGCCGTATCCCGCCAATTCGATTTGTTGGTCATGGGCAAACAGAAAGGCCGGCACGCTTTCGAACGACACGGATCCCGCTTTGCCGTCCTTGACCTCCACCGAAGCGACGACCATGCCGCACGGCGCCTCGATGTTGACCATGGTGATTGGCTCCTGTTTCGCCACCAGTCCTTCGTCGACGGCGTAGCGGCCAAGCGCGATGATGGCGTGGCCGCACATGGTGGAATAACCCTCATTGTGCATGAACAGCACGGCCAGGTCGGCGCCGGGCAGGTCGGGCTCCACCAGCAGCGCGCCATACATGTCGTAGTGGCCGCGCGGCTCGAAGATCAGCAGCTTGCGCAAATGGTCGAGGTGGTCGCGCACATAGGCGCGCTTTTCCAGGATCGTGCCTTTGGGAATGTCTGGATAGCCGTCCGTGACGATCCTGACCGGCTCACCGCCGGTGTGCATGTCGACGACGGTGAGCGTCATGCGCCGGGACCCCTACCCTGAGGATTTGGAAAACAGCGCCTGCAATTTGCCGAACGGCATGGCGGCGCGGGTGAAGCCGAACGTGCCGTCCTGCTGGATCTCTCGCGCCGCGGTTTCCAGCATGCCGAAGGCGAAATTGGTCAGCCACGGCCCAAGCGAGATGCGCTTGACCCCGGCCATGGCGAGGTCGGCGATGGTGAAGGCCGGGAGTGCCATGACATTGACCGGCCTGCTCACTGCCGAGCAGACGTTCCGGATGGTCTCGACATCTTTGAGGCCCGGCGCATAGAGCACGTCGGCGCCGGCCTTTTCGAAGGCCTGCAGCCGCTTGATCGTGTCGTCGAGATCCGGTTTGCCCCAAAGGAAATTCTCGGCCCGCGCGGTGAAGACGAAATCATGCTTGAGCGCCCGTGCGGCTTCAGCAGCAGCTGCAACGCGCTCGACGGCGTGTGAAAACTCATAGATGGGCTTGTCGGGATCGCCGGTATGGTCCTCGATCGAGCAGCCGGCGAGACCTGCCGCTTCGGCCGCAAAAACCGTCTCGGCGGCACTCGTCGCGCTGTCGCCCTTGCCTTTCTCGAGATCGGCCGACACCGGCAGGCTGGTTGCCGCCGTCAGCTCGCGGCAATGGTGGATCATCGCCTCGAAGGTCACTGCGCCATCGGGCAGGCCGCGCGAGAAGGCAAAACCGGCGCTGGTGGTCGCCAGCGCCTTGAAACCGAAGGACGCCAGGAGCTTGGTCGTGCCGACATCCCAGGGGTTGGGCATGACGAAGGTCGAGGCGTGCAGGTCGCGAAAGATCTTGCCCTTGTCCATGAGTGCTCCCTTCAGATGCGAAATGCCGGCAGATTCTATCGTGCAGCAATGCACCGAGCAAACGAATGCGGTTGGCTCAGAAGCGTTTGGCGTTCTCTCCTGCCAATCTGTCCAGCGCATCGGAATCCTTGACATAGTGCAACGTTTTTTTGTCCCAATGATAGGTGACGGAAATTGCGTGGGCTTCAGGCTTGGGCGGCTGGTCGTCGCAGCTCTCGCCGTTGAGCACCGTGGCGTCGGTCACCGTCACTTTGACCGCGGCATAAGGCTGTCCGTCAGCGATCGTCTGGAAAGCAACGTCCTGCTTCCGGCTGTAGGCGCACAGGTTCTCATCGAAGGTGAAGATCATGTCGATCAGTTGGAATTTGTCGTCGCGCACCATGATCAGCGGCGTGATTGCGTAGTTTTGGCTTGAATTGAAATGCGCGCTCATGGTGATCACGATGTCGTCGTTCGGCCCAACGGAAAGCTTGCCCGGTTCACGGAAATAGGTGCCGCGGTCGAGCGCGACATTGACGGCGTCGAGCAGCTTCGGCTTGTCTGTGATGTCGTAGAGCGCCAGCACGGCATAGCCTTCGGCGCTGTCGGGAGAGTCGCCGAGGTCGTAGAGCATCGCCAGCCGGTCCTTGCCCCCGGCCTTGATGGCGAGCACGCCGGCGTTGGAGAGGCCCGATGTCTCAGGCGGCGAACCGCCGCCATCCGGTCCCTCGATGTGGCGCATCTCGATCGGCAATCCACCCCGGTAGAAACCGTTGCTGTAAAACAAAAAGATAGAGCGGTTCGCCGTTTCCATGAAACGGTGAAACGCTTTAGGATGGAGCGAAGCAGGTTCGTTGGCATGGGCGCCTCAGGCTGGCCGCGCGGAACCTAACACAGCTTCAGTGGATCGGCACCAGCCCGGCAAGTTCGCGCATGTCGTCGAACAGGACGCCGCCGGCGCTGGCCAGGCCATCGCGGTCGGAATAGGGATCGCCATGATAGGAATAGACACGCATGCCGGCGGCAATGCCGGCCTGCGTGCCGGCAACGCTGTCCTCGATGACGATGCAGTCGGCGGGCACAAAGCCCATGGTCTTTGCCGCATGCAGGAACAGGTCCGGGAACGGCTTGCCGCGGCTGACCATGGTCGAAGAGAACATGCCATGCTCGAACAGCGGCAGCAGCCCGGTCTGGCCGAGCGTGATGTGCATCTTCGAGATACGCGCGGAAGTGGCGACGCAATAGGGAATGCCGGCCGCGCGAACCGCCTCGATGAAGTCGCGCACATAGGGGATCGCCTCGACGCCATGCGCAAACAGATCGGGCAGGCCGGCATTCCAGCGATCGACGAAATCGGCGCCGAGCCGCACCGTGGTCGTCTCTTCGATTTCCTTCTGCACCGAAGCCATGCTGCGGCCGGAAAAATATTTACGGCAATATTCGAATGTGGTGGGATAACCGGCGGCAACAAACCACTCGGCAAGCCGCCGGTTGGCAAGGTTCTCGGTGTCGACCAGGATGCCGTCGCAGTCGAAGATGACCAGTTTCGGTATGCTCATTTCAGGCGGTGCCGGTCGATCCGAACCCGCCCGCGCCGCGCGTCGTGGCGCCGGCCAGCGAGCGCTCCTCAACCGTCACCTGCGTCACCGCGGCAAAGACGATCTGGGCAATGCGCATGCCGCGCGTCACCGCGAAATCCTCGTCGCCAAGGTTGATCAGCAGCACCTTGACCTCGCCGCGATAGTCGCTGTCGACCGTGCCCGGTGAATTGAGGACGGTCAGCCCATGCTTGAAGGCAAGGCCGGAGCGCGGCCGCACCTGGCCTTCCATTCCTTCGGGAATTTCCAGGATCAGACCGGTCGGCACCAAGGCGCGCTTGCCAGGCAGGATCAGCAGCGGCCGGTCTTCCGGCACCGCGGCGCGCAGATCCATGCCGGCGGCGCCGGTGCTTTCATAGGCGGGAAGGGGAAGTCCATCTCCATGCGGCAACCTGACGAAGCCGACAGTGGGACCAATGACGGAGGAATTTTGGAAGGCTGCGCGCATAAAATCGATCCTATCGGCGCGAACGGCGATTCGGTCAACTCGTCCGCAGGCCTATCAACGGCTTTCTTTCAGGCGTCAGTGTGACCTAGCGCAATTCCATCGGAACGACGGTCGTCTCCTTGATCTCCTCCATGACGAAGGAGGCCGAAACGTCCGACAGCGCCACCTTGGCGATCAGCCGCTGATAGAGCCGGTCATAGGCCTTCATGTCAGCGACGCGGGCGCGCAGCACGTAGTCGAGATCGCCGGACATGCGATAGACCCCGGTGATCTCGGGAAAACCGGTCACCGCCGCACGGAACTTCTGCAGCCAGTCCGGGTCATGATTGGAGGTGCGGATCAGGATGAACACCGAAAGTCCGAGCCCGAGCTTGTCGGCATCGACCAGCGCCACCCGTCCGGTGATGACGCCGTCCTCTTCCAGCCGCTTGACCCGGCGCCAGCAGGCGTTGCGCGACAGCGACACTTTTTCGGAGAGCTGATCGACCGATAGTGTGCCGTCGCGTTGCAGCTCGGCCAGCAATCTTCGGTCGATTTCATCAAATTCAAGCGCCATGTGGGATGAATGTCCCGAACCACGGCGTTAGACAAGGACAAATTGAGACCGATGAACCTTTACCCCGTGGCAGGATACCCACATCGGGGCTTATCCCGGCAGGAGGGATCACCATGACGACGCTGTTTTCGAAGCTGTTCACCTCTCACCCGGCCAAGGTGGGCGAGACCTATTTCAGCCATATGGCCTTTGCCGCCTGGTTCTGCTCGCGCCTCCTGATGGCCGCTGGTGCGGCACTCGTTCACGCTTTCTTGCCGTTTCTCTTCGAAACTACGGCAAGCCGAATCGTTCGCGAACTCTACGAGCGGACGCACAACAGAGGCTCGCACGCGGTCAAGGAGCCCCAGGCTCTCTTGGATCGCGCCTAGGATTGGTTAGAAGCCATGTGCCGATGGGCGGCCTATCTGGGTGAAGCGGTCTTCCTCGAAGACGTCGTCACCGCACCTTGCCACTCGCTGATCGCCCAGAGCCATTGCGCCCAGGAAGCCAAGTCGCCGACCAATGGCGACGGTTTCGGCCTTGCCTGGTATGGCGACCGGCCCGAGCCCGGCCTCTACCGCGACATCCTGCCGGCCTGGTCGGATCCCAATCTGAAAAGCCTATGCCGGCAGATCAAATCCGGCCTGTTCCTCGCCCATGTCAGGGCGTCGACCGGCGGCGCCACCAGCCGCATGAACTGCCATCCCTTCATCTCCGGCAACTGGTCGTTCATGCACAACGGCCAGATCGGCGGCTTCGAAAAGATCCGCCGCGCGCTGGAGAACTCGCTCTCTGACGCCGTCTTCGACCAGCGCGAGGGCACCACCGATTCCGAATTGTTTTTCCTGGTGATGATCGACGAGGGTCTTGCTGGCGACCCGCAAGGGGCAGTATCGCGCGCCACCGCTCGGGTTCTCTGGAGGCGTCACGCCACGCCGGTCTCGAACCGGCCTTGAAACTCACTGCAGCCCTTTCCGATGGGCGCGCGCTCTATGCCGTGCGCTACGCAAGCGATGCCCACGCACCGACGCTGTACACGTCGCTCCGCAACGGCGGTCGTTGCATCGTGTCCGAACCCTTCGACCGCGAAGGCGGCGACTGGCAGGCGATCCCGCCGGCGAGTTTTGTCACGATCACTGGCGATGGGATGAGCATTCGGCCGTTCGTGCCGGCTGTGGCAAGGCTGGCACTGGTCGTCTAGGCACTAGTCTAAGCCGCATTCCTTCGCGCCCCCCTCTGTCCTGCCGGACATCTCCCCCACGAGGGGGGAGATTGGAGGTCACGGCGGCCTTCGCCAATTTTCAACGCAGGAAAAGGGGCGCCGAAGCCAAAGCTGCCAATCTCCCCCCAAAGTGGGGGAGATGTCCGGCAGGACAGAGGGGGGCGCCGTAGAGCGCCAACCTCAACCGACCGGCAAGCGCAATTTTGATCAAGCGCCGATGATCTCCGAATGCTGAACTTGGTTTTAAACCGCGATACGTTTGGCAGCAGCCGGAGCAATCATGGACCTCGCCTTTTCCTCTACCATCGATCTCGCCGCCGCAATCGCGGCGCGAAAGATCTCCGCCGTCGAAGCTCTGGACGCCCATCTGGTCCAAATCGACCGACACAACGAGGCCGTCAACGCCATCGTCAATCTCGACCTCGAAGGCGCCCGTGAGCGCGCTGAAAACGCCGACGTGGCATTGGCGCATGGCGATGCGCTCGGCTCGCTGCATGGCGTGCCCTTCACCCTGAAGGATACGCACGAAACGGCCGACATGAAGACCACGGTTGGTTTCGCACCATTCGCCGACTATGTGGCAAAGGCAGACAGCCCGGTCGTCGCCCGATTGAAAGCCGCAGGCGGCATCCTGATTGGAAAGACCAATGTCGCGACGATGCTGGGCGACTGGCAATCGGACAATCCGCTGTTCGGTCGCACCAGCAATCCGTGGAACCGATCGCGCACGTCAGGCGGGTCCAGCGGTGGCGCAGCGGCAGCGGTGGCGACCGGCATGACGCCGTTCGATGTCGGCACCGACATGCAGGATTCGATCCGCCTGCCGTCGGCTTTTTGCGGCGTCTACGGGTTGAAACCGACCGAGCACCGCGTGTCCCTGGCCGGCGCCTTCCCCGATCCGAACGGCGCGGCGCGTAGCGTGCGGCTGATGTCCTGCCTCGGCCCGCTGGCGCGCAGCGTGGAGGATCTTGCGCTGATCTACAAAATCATCGCCGGCCCGGACGGAGCAGACACCGACCTCGCGCCGGTGCCCGTAGAGGCCATGCCCAGGCTCGACCTCAAGACATTGCGCATCGCCGTCGCGCCCTCCTTCCCCGGCTTTCCGGTGGCTGGTAAAATCGCTGCCGCGGTCGAAAGCCTGGCCAAGCGGTTGCAATCAGCAGGGGTGATTGTGGAAGAAGCGAACTTGCCTGAGATCGATCTGCATGACGATCTGGAGCAGGGCGGCGATCTGATCGGCATGATGCTGGAGGCAGCGCAGCCCGAACCGCCGGAGCAGCCAACGCCGATCACCAATTGGTTCGAGGCGCTCGCTCGCCGCGACCGCTCGATCCTGGCCTGGGACAGGTTCTTCGAAACCTGCGATGCCTTGCTGTGCCCGGTCGCCATGACCACGGCCTTCGCGCATTGTGAGCCCGGCACGCCGATCGAAGTCGACGGCAAGGAGCAAAGCTATTGGATGCTACCGGCCTATGGCGCGGTCTTCAATTATTCCGGCCATCCGGCACTCTCGCTGCCCTGCGGGCAAGACCGCGACGGCCTGCCTATCGGCCTGCAACTGGTCGGCAAGCGCTGGTCGGAATCGCGGCTGCTCGGCATCGCCAAGGCGATCGAAGCGCTGACCGGCGGCTTCAAGCGTCCGCCGGGCTACTGAGCAAACCGACCCAACCCATAAGGCGTCAGCAGCGGATCACGCTCGCCGTCGAGAATTTCGCGCGTGGCGAACAGCCCGACCGCGGGCGCCAGCGTTATGCCGGAATGCATGACGGCGACATAGAGACCTTCCGTGCCCTCGGCGCGGCCGATGATCGGAAAGCCGTCGATCGGCGTCGGCCGGTAGCCAACCGTGTGGAAATCGAATTCCAGTTCGTCGGCGCCGCGCAAAGCCGCCTTCATTGCTGCAAACAGCTCGCGCGCCGTGGCGTCGGGATTCTCACCGGGATCGCTCCCCGCGAAATCCGAGCCGGCGATGATGCGGCCCTCCGCCGTCTGGCGCATATGCAGCTTTTCGGCATGCACCAGCCCGTTGAGGAGCTTCTTGTAGGGCTGCGAGTGGACGATCAGACCGGGCGGCGTCTCGATTGGCAGCTTGATGCCGGCGGTAGCGGCAATATCGGGCGCCCCGACACCGGCTGCGATCACCACCTCTTCGGCTGGCATCAGCCCATGCGATGTATCGACACCGGCAATCCTGCCATCGGTCTGGACAAGTGCGGTTACAGAACTGGAGAGAACGCGCGCACCTTGCCGTTCTGCGTGGGCCAGCAGCGCCTTGGCCGCTGCGACCGGTTCGGCCACGCCTTCCTCCGCGACATAGACAGCGAATTCCGGCGGCTCGACGAGATTGGGCTCGATTTGCGCTGCCCGCCCGGCGTCGACGCGTTCGATGCCGTAACCCCAGCAAGCGTGCTCAGCCGCGTAGGCTTCGAGCCTGTCGGCCGGCAGATCCCAGCACAGCCCGCCGCACCAGGCGAGCGGCAGGCCGGGCAGCTCGTTTGCCAGCCGCTTCCATTCGGCCATCGCACGGATGCGCAGCCGGAAATAGATTTCGGGATTGCCCCAGCTGGCGTTGATCCAGGCAAAGGAGTTTGGCGTGGCGACGCCGCCGGCACCACTATCGGAAATCACAGTCACCCGCGCCCCGGCCTTGGTCAGGTGCCAGGCGATGGAAGCGCCGACAATGCCGGCGCCGATGACGATGACTTCTTTAGCGCTGCTCATACCGGACCTCTCAAAATGGGCTCCTCTGATGCCACCGCAGCGGGTTAAGCTCAAGGGCGGTCGAGGCCTGCCGGCCCGAAACGGTCGACAGGCTGGCAATGCGCTGCTAGAAGCCCGCGCCACAGACAGGATTCCAGAAATTGGCTGAAGACATCGAACAGGCGGTATCGCGCCGCCGCACTTTCGCGATCATCGCCCACCCCGACGCCGGCAAGACGACGCTCACCGAAAAGCTGCTGCTGTTCGGCGGCGCCATCCAGCTTGCCGGCGAGGTCAAGGCCAAGAAGGACCGCATCCAGACCCGGTCCGACTGGATGAAGATCGAGCGCGAGCGCGGCATTTCGGTCGTCACTTCGGTGATGACCTTCGAATACGAGGACAATGTCTTCAACCTGCTCGACACGCCAGGTCACGAGGATTTCGCCGACGACACCTATCGTACGCTCTCGGCGGTCGACTCGGCCGTCATGGTCATCGACGCCGCCAAGGGCATCGAGCCGCGCACGCTGAAACTGTTCGAAGTCTGCCGGCTGCGCGACATCCCGATCATCACCTTCATCAACAAGATGGACCGCGAAAGCCGCGACCCGTTCGAAATTCTCGACGAGATCGAGCAGAAGTTGGCGCTGGACACCGCCCCCATCACCTGGCCGATCGGCCGCGGCAAGACTTTTGCCGGCACCTACCACCTGGCGCTCAACGCTGTGCGCAGGGGCGATGCCGAGAAAGACCGCACGCCGGTCAACGGCCCCGACTCCAACCGCGTCGCCGGCCTGCTGCCGGAAAACGAGCGCGAGGCCTTCATCGAGGAGCTGGAGCTCGCGCGCGAAGCTTGCCGCCCGCTCGACATCGACGCCTTCCGAGAAGGCCATCTGACACCGGTCTATTTCGGCTCCGCGCTGCGCAATTACGGCGTGCGCGACCTGATCGAGGCGCTCGGCGCCTTCGGGCCGCCGCCGCGCGCGCAGGAGGCAGACACCCGCAAGGTCGAGGCGACGGAGGAGAAGATGACGTCCTTCGTGTTCAAGATCCAGGCCAATATGGACCCCAACCATCGCGACCGCATCGCCTTCGTGCGCGTCTGTTCGGGCAAGCTCGAGCGCGGCATGAAGGCCAAGCTGGTGCGCACCGGCAAGCCGATGAGCCTGTCGGCGCCGCAGTTCTTCTTTGCCCGCACCCGCGTCACCGCCGACGAAGCGTTTGCCGGCGATGTCGTCGGCATTCCCAACCACGGCACGCTGCGTATCGGCGATACGCTGACCGAAGGCGAGGAGATACTGTTCCGCGGCGTACCTAACTTCGCGCCGGAAATCCTGCGCCGTGTGCGCCTCGGCGACGCGATGAAGGCGAAAAAACTCAAGGAAGCGCTGCACCAGATGGCCGAGGAAGGCGTCGTGCAGCTGTTTTCGCCGGAAGACGGCTCACCTGCCATCGTCGGTGTCGTCGGCGCGTTGCAGCTCGACGTTTTGAAGGAGCGGCTGAATTTCGAATACACGCTGCCGGTCGAATTCGAAATGTCGCGCTTTTCGGTCTGCCGCTGGATTTCGGCCGACGACAAGGCCGAAACACTTCGCTTCATCGAAGCGCATCGCGGCGACATCGCCCGCGACCTCGACAACGACCCTGTGTTTCTGGCCCAGCACGCCTTCTCGCTGAACTACGAAGCCGAACGCTGGAAGGCGATCCGCTTCGCCACCATCAAGGACTACCAGGTCCGCGACAAGGCGGCGTAAGGCGCCCCTTTTCCTTCTGCCCGCTTACGCGGAGAAGGTGCCCGAAGGGCGGATGAGGGGCAGCGCCGACCTTGAAGGGTCAATTGGCTCCAACGCGCGCCGGCCGTTCGCATGGCTCAGGGCGTTCGAAGCTCGAAAAGCCAACCAATTGGCTTTTCGTCCGCTACGCGGACCCCTTCTCACCCTCCGCAGCTTCCTCGATCTTGGCAATATCGATCTTGCTCATCTGCATCATCGCCGACATCACCCGCCCGGCCTTGGCCCGGTCCGGATCCAGAAGCAAGCGCGGCAGTTGCTCCGGCACGACTTGCCAGGAGACGCCGAACTTGTCCTTCAGCCAGCTGCATTGCGACGGTTCGCCGCCGCCTTCGATGAGCTTGTCCCAGAAATAATCGACCTCTTCCTGGGTCTTGCAGTCGATCGACTGTGACATCGCCTCGTTGAACTTGAATTGCGGTCCGCCGTTGAGTGCCTGGAACTGCACGCCGTCGAGTTCGAACGTGGTCACCAGCGCCTTGCCGGCATCGGCATGGCCTTCGGGCCAACGCAGCACGCTCAGCACCTTCGAATTCTTGAAGATGGAGACGTAGAAATTCATCGCCTCTTCGGCCTGGCCATCGAACCACAGGCAGGTGGTGATCTTTTGCATGTCATGCTCCTCGGGGTGTTTTGTTGCGGTTACAGGTGAAGCGGCTGACTTATAGAAATGGTGCCATTCCCTTGCCGTCGTCCCAAGGACGAATGCCGGGCTAGCGATCCGACACTGGCCGGCAATCTTTTTCGAACCCTGATTTTCAGCGAGACTCTGGCGCATTGCAAAAATGTGGTCAGACCATACTTGCCGGTCTATAAACCCTGCGATCCAAGTTCCGCGCCGCCACGCTCCGCACCGGGCGCAGCCAGCCAGCCAAGGAAAATTCATGCCTGCCTATCGCTCCCGCACCACCACCCACGGCCGCAACATGGCCGGCGCCCGCGGCCTGTGGCGCGCCACAGGCATGAAGGATTCGGATTTCGGCAAGCCGATCATCGCGGTGGTCAACTCCTTCACCCAGTTCGTGCCCGGCCATGTGCATCTGAAGGACCTTGGCCAGCTGGTGGCGCGCGAGATCGAGAAGGCCGGCGGCGTCGCCAAGGAATTCAACACCATCGCCGTCGATGACGGCATCGCCATGGGCCATGACGGCATGCTCTATTCGCTGCCGTCGCGCGAGCTGATCGCGGACTCGGTCGAATATATGGTCAACGCGCATTGCGCCGATGCCATGGTCTGCATCTCCAATTGCGACAAGATCACGCCCGGCATGCTGATGGCCTCCTTGCGCCTCAATATCCCAAGCGTCTTCGTCTCCGGGGGGCCGATGGAAGCCGGCAAGGTGGTGCTCGCCGGCAAGACACAAGCGCTCGACCTGGTCGACGCCATGGTTGCCGCCGCCGACGACAAGATCTCCGACGAGGACGTCAAGGTCATCGAACGCTCAGCCTGCCCGACCTGCGGCTCGTGCTCCGGCATGTTCACCGCCAATTCGATGAATTGCCTGACCGAGGCGCTCGGCCTGTCGCTACCCGGCAACGGCTCGACCCTGGCAACCCACGCCGACCGCAAGCGGCTGTTCGTCGAGGCCGGCCATCTCATCGTCGATCTCGCCCAGCGCTACTACGAGCAGGATGATGAGTCGGCACTGCCGCGCAGCATCGCCTCCAAAGGCGCCTTCGAGAACGCCATGACGCTCGATATCGCCATGGGCGGCTCGACCAACACCGTGCTGCATATCCTGGCCGCCGCCCATGAGGGCGAGGTCGATTTCACCATGGAAGACATCGACCGGCTGTCACGCCGCGTTCCGGTGCTGTGCAAGGTCGCACCGGCCAAGTCCGACGTGCATATGGAAGATGTCCATCGTGCCGGCGGCATCATGGCGATCCTCGGCCAGCTCGACAATGCCGGGCTGCTCAACCGCAACCTGCCGACGGTGCATACGGCAAGCCTCGGCGAAGCGCTCGACCATTGGGACATTTCCCGCACCTCAAGCCAGAGCGTCCGCGACTTCTTTCTCGCCGCTCCGGGTGGCGTGCCGACACAGGTCGCCTTCAGCCAGGACCGCCGCTGGGACGAGCTCGACCTCGACCGCGAGAAGGGCGTCATCCGCTCAGCCGAGACGCCGTTCTCGAGAGACGGCGGCCTTGCCGTGCTGAAAGGCAATCTGGCGCTCGACGGCTGCATCGTGAAGACGGCCGGCGTCGACGAGTCGATCCTGAAGTTCACCGGCCCGGCCCGCGTGTTCGAAAGCCAGGACGCTTCCGTGAAGGCGATCCTGTCCAACGAAATCAAGGCCGGCGATGTCGTCGTCATCCGCTATGAAGGACCGCGCGGCGGTCCCGGCATGCAGGAAATGCTCTACCCCACCAGCTATCTGAAGTCGAAAGGCCTCGGCAAGGCCTGCGCGCTGGTCACCGACGGCCGCTTCTCCGGCGGCACATCAGGCCTGTCGATCGGCCATGCCTCGCCCGAAGCAGCGGAAGGCGGCACGATCGGACTGGTGCAGGAAGGCGATACGATCGAGATCGACATCCCCAACCGCACGATCCGGCTTGCTGTCAGCGACGCTGAACTCGACGCGCGCCGCGCGGCCATGGAGGCAAAGGGCGCCATGGCCTGGAAGCCCGAGGAAAAGCGCAAGCGCAAGGTGACGACCGCGCTGCGCGCTTACGCCGCCTTCGCCACCAGCGCCGACAAGGGCGCGGTGCGGCACGTGCCGGAGTGAGGGGTGCGGCGCCGACCCCTACCCCGCCGCTGCGTAGCGACCCTCCCCACAAGGGGGGAGGGTAAAGCTCACGGCATCAGCTGATACTCATAAAGCTTCTGATACAGCCCGCCCTGGTTGAGCAGCGTGCGATGCGCGCCGCTTTCCACCACCTTGCCGGCCTCCAGCACCACGATCGTGTCGGCCTGGTGCACGGTCGACAGGCGGTGGGCAATGACGATGGTGGTTCGCCCGACCGTCAGCTGCTGCAGCGCGTCGCGGAACAGCGCCTCGGATTCGGCGTCGAGTGCGCTGGTCGCCTCGTCGAGCAGCAGGATCTCCGCATTGCGCAGCATGGCGCGCGCGATCGAGATGCGCTGGCGCTGGCCGCCTGACAGCAGCGCGCCATTCTCGCCGACATCCGTGTCGTAGCCTTTCGCCTGGGCGCTGATGAAGTCATGTGCATTGGCGGCCCTTGCGGCGGCCATTACTTCCTCGTCCGTGGCGCCCTCGCGCCCGAGCCTGATGTTGTGCATGATCGTGCCGGCAAACAGGAACGTGTCCTGGCTGACATAGGCGATCTTTTCCCTGACCGAGGTGAGCGTGGCACAAGAAATGTCCTGCCCGTCGAACATCACCTTGCCGACCTGCGGGTCGTACATGCGCATGATCAGGTTGAGGATGGTCGACTTGCCACTGCCCGAGGGCCCGACGAGCGCCGTCATCTTGCCGGCGGCAAGCGTCAGGTCCAGTCCCTCGAACACCGGCGCGCTTTCCGGGTAGGCGAAGCTGACATCGTCGAAATGAATCTCGCCCGGCCCGGCCCGCAGCGGCTTTGCATCCGGCTTTTCGGCCAGCGTCAGCGGCCGGTCGGCGAGCTGGAACATCATGCGCACGCCGACAATGCCGGTTTCAAGCGAGATGCGTACGCGGGCCAGGCGCTTGGCCGGCTCATAGGCCAACAGCAGCGCCGCGATGAAGGCCATGATGTTGCCCGGCATCTGACCGCCGCCGCCCAGAACCAGGAAGCCGCTGACAAAAACGGCGCCAGCGATGGCCAGCCCCGCAAGCGTTTCCATAACCGGGCTGGTGGCGGCCTCCAGCGTGGCGATGTTGTTGGCGCGGCTCTCCACGTCCGACACGGCCTTGTACATGCGCTTGCGCATGGCGCCTTCGAGGCCGAAGGATTTGACGACGCGCACGCCGATCGCCGTTTCCTGCATCACCTGCACGATCTGGCCGAGCGAACGGAATTCTTGCGAGGCAATTTTTCGGACACGCTTCAGGATACGATTGACGCCGTAAATGGCGATCGGCCCGATCACCAGACAGATCAGGGACAGCGCCGGCTGCTGCCAGACCATCACCCCCACCAGCGCAGCCAGCGTCACCAGGTCGCGAACATAGGACGTGACGATTTGGTCGAGCACGCTGCGCGCGGCCTGGGCATTGTTCGTCATGCGCGAAATCAGTTCGGACGAAGAGGTCGAATGATAGAATTCGATGCCTTGCGCGAGAATGCTGTCATAGATCTTGCGCTGCCGGTCGGCGATGATGGCATTGCCGACCCTGCTCATGAAGTAGGCCTGGATGAAGTTTGCGAAGCCCTTGAGAATGAAAATCGCTCCGGTCGCCGCCGCGATCAGATTGACCTGCTCAATCCTCTTGTAAACCACGAATTCATTGGTGATTTCGCGCAGCATATAGGCGCTGGCTGCTGTCGTTGCCGCCACAACCAGCATCGACAGAATGGCCGCAGCGTAGCCAAATCTATGCGCGTGAAAGGATTCCCGCAAAAGCCTTGCGATAAGGCGCTGGTTTTCCGTCGAACGGAAGAAGCGAAACAAATGGCCGATCCCATGCCTGACTGACGAATTTCGGATTCGCCACCGGGGCGAAAGGCGGCTTATAGAGCGAGTTGTGGCCGGATGGAACCTTTCGCTGTCGCGGAGACAATCGGCTGCGGCACGGTGTCTTTTGCGCCACGATTGCGGCGACTGATCTGCAGGGAGATGACGACAGATGGATTTCGACCTTGTTGTACGTGGCGGAACGCTGCCCGACGGCACCGTCGCCGACCTCGGCATCATCGGCGAGACGATCGTCGCCATCGAGCCCGAACTGCATGTCAGCGCCGGCACGTCGATCGACGCCCGTGGCAATCTGATCTCGCCGCCCTTCGTCGATCCGCATTTCCATATGGATGCGACGCTGTCCTACGGCATTCCACGCATCAACGCTTCGGGTACGCTGCTGGAAGGCATTTCGCTGTGGGGCGAGCTGAAGCCGCTCCTGACGCATGACGCGGTTCGCGAGCGGGCGCTCGCCTATTGCGACTGGGCGGTCTCGATGGGCCTGCTCGCCATCCGTACCCATGTCGATGTCTGCGATGACAGGTTGCTCGCGGTCGAGGCGCTGCTCGACGTCAAGAAGATTGTCGCGCCCTATATCGACCTGCAATTGGTCGCCTTCCCGCAGGACGGGTTTTATCGCTCGCCGACGGCGCGCCACAACACCATCCGCGCGCTCGACATGGGCGTCGACATCGTCGGCGGCATCCCGCATTTCGAACGCACCATGGCCGACGGCACGCGCTCGGTGACCGAATTGTGCGAAATCGCGGCTAAGCGCGGGCTGATGGTCGACCTGCATTGCGACGAGACCGACGATCCGCTGTCGCGCCACATCGAGCAGCTTGCCTATGAGACCCACCGCCTTGGCCTTCAGGGCAAGGTGGCCGGCTCGCACCTGACTTCCATGCACTCGATGGACAATTATTACGTCTCCAAGCTCTTGCCGCTGATTGCCGAGGCCGGTGTGTCGGCGATCCCCAATCCGTTGATCAACATCATGCTGCAGGGCCGCCACGACACGTTTCCCAAACGCCGCGGGATGACCCGGGTGAAGGAGATGCTGGCGCTCGGCATCCGCGTCGGTTGGGGCCAGGATTGCGTTCTCGACCCCTGGTATTCGCTGGGCACCGCCGACATGCTCGACGTCGCCTTCATGGGGCTTCACGTCGCTCAGATGTCGAGCCCTGCCGACATGGCACGCTGCTTCGACATGGTCACCAATGTCAACGCCGCCATCATGGGCCTCGATCATCTCGGCCTTGCCTCGGGCAAGCGCGCCAGCTTCGTCATCCTCGATGCCGGCAACCCGATCGAGGCCTTGAGGCTGCGTGCCGAACGGCTGTGCGTCGTCGCCAGGGGCAAGGTGGTGGCCGAGCGCACGAAGCAGGAGACACGGCTGTCGATCGCCGGCCGTCCCGGACAGGTGAACCGGCGGCACAAAACTGCGTAGAAACAGCCGATTTCCGCCGCTGGTCTTACCGATTTGCCTCGTCAAAGCGGCCGCTTGCAGCTAGGGAGCCGCATGGCCCAGTCGCTCGTCCGCACCTTTACCATCAGGAACGTGCTTTTGGCCGGCATCCTTTTGATGCTGGCCGGCGACTTCATGTTCGCGCTGAACGACGCGATGGGCAAATGGCTGGTCGCCAGCTTCTCGGTGGGGCAGGTGGTGCTGATCCGATCGATCGGGGCCTTCATCGTGCTCGGCCCGATGATCGCCAACCAGGGCGCCGGCAGACTGTTCCAGATGGAGCGGCCGGTCCTCCAGATTCTGCGCGTGCTGGCGACCACGGTGGATACAGCCTTGTTTTACGCGGCCGTCGTCTATCTGCCGCTGGCCGATGTGATGAGCTTCTACATGGCCGGGCCGATCTATGTGGCGGCGCTGTCGCATTTCCTGCTCGGCGAAAAGGTCGGCTGGCGCCGCTGGGCCGCCATCATGGTCGGCTTCTGCGGCGTGCTGATCATCTTGAAGCCGTCTTCGGCGGCGTTCTCGCAGTCCTCGCTGTTCGCACTGGTCGGCAGCATTGCCTTCGCCTTCGCCATCATCCTCAGCCGCCGCCTGCGCGGCACCAGCGACACAACGCTGGTCACCTGGCAGACTATCGGCACGCTGCTGGTCGGCGGCGTGATGACCATAGGCGCCTGGCAGACGCCCTCGGCACTCGATTTCGGCGCCATGCTCCTGCTCGGCATCGTCTCCTGCAGCGCGCATCTGATGATTACCAGGGCGCTGAAACTGGCCCCTGCCTCGACGCTGGCGCCGCTGCACTACAGCCTGCTTCTATGGGCGGTGATCTTCGGCCTGGCCTTCTTCGGCGACCTGCCGGGACCGCGCATCCTGATCGGCTCGGCCATCGTCGTGCTCGCCGGCCTGTTCATCTTCCACCGCCAGAAGGTGGTCGAAACAGTCGTGCCGCCGGAGAACGTGCCGAAAGGCGTGAATTGACCTAACCTTGGCGCACCGCCGCCAGATGCCGCAAAAACTCAGGCGTTTCCATCAGCGCCTTGCAACGGGCGAAGCGGCCGTCGGCATAGGCGCGGAAGTCCTCGACCGGGTTGTTGTTGGCAAGCTGGATCAGCCCCCACAGCGTCCACAACAGGTCGCACATCGCCTTGTAGATAACGACGCGGCCGCGCTCGGCCGGTTTCGCCTCGCCGCCGAAATAGGCGCGCATCATCTCTTCCTCTTGCGCGGTGTGGAACCGGCCTTCGACCGAGAGGTCGCCGAGGTCCCAGAGCGGATCGTTCATCCCCGAATATTCCCAGTCGACGATCCACATCCGCTCGCCCGTATCGAGAAAATTCTCGCACAGCGGATCGCAATGGCAGGCCGCAAGCGGCAGTCTATGCGCGGCAAGGGCGGCACGCACGGTGTCGGATTCGCGCACCACGTCGTGGTAGCCCGGCGGCAAGGCGACGTCCTTGGTCGATAAGACCTTGAGATAGTCGTCGATCATCGCAAACAGCTCGAAGCGGAACGGAAACACCGCACCGGACGCGTGCAGCCTGCGGAAGGCTTCGCCGGCGCGGGCCGGGCTGCCGGCGCGCAGCTTGAACTTTTCCGGCGACATCGTCACGGCGCCGGCAACGAAGCGGCTCGCCAGCACGCCTGTCGCGGGGTCGACATGCAGCACCTCGGGACTGACGCCCGCTTTGGCCGCCTCACGCGCCGCCACCGCCTCATTAGCGCGGTTGATATACTCCTCGGTGCCTTTGCCGGGGATACGCAGGCAGATATCGCCGGCCCGAAAGACGAGATTGGTCATCCCGCCCAGCCGCTCCAGCGGTCCGTCGTAGCCCGCTAATGCCGGAATTGCCGCAAGTGTTGCGCGTGCCTCGTCGGTCCCCATGCCTGTTGCCCCTGGCGTGTTATTTCTTGCGACAACGGTTCCACAGTTTTCGCCGTTTGGCTATCATCCGATCGAGGGTGAGCAGCGAGCTGGCGGAGAAACAGCCATGGCGGGCAACAAGGATCATGGCGGGCTTGGCGCCGCCTATGCGGCGCAACGGCCCGAGGACGTCGCCGCGATCTATGACAGTTGGTCGGAAACCTACGATGCCGACATGTCGGCCGCCGGCTACCGCCATCCGACGATCTGCCTGGCCCTGCTCGCACGGCATCTGCCGCGCGGCGCCGCACCGCTTCTCGACGCCGGCGCCGGCACCGGGCTGATCGGCGAGTGGCTGGCCATCACCGGCTATCCACAGGTCGAAGCGCTCGATATTTCGCAAGGCATGCTGTCTAAAGCGGCGGCAAAGGGCGTCTATTCGGCGCTGCATTGCCTGGCGCTCGGCGGGCCACTGCCCTTTGCCGACAATGCCTATGCCGGCATCGTCTCGGCCGGCGTTTTCACCTCCGGCCATGTCGGCGCCGAGGGGCTGGACGAACTGATCCGCGTCTGCCGTCCCGGTGGCGTCATCGTGCTGACCATCAAGAACACGCTGTGGAACGCCGGCTTTGCCGATCGCATCGCTGCGCTCGAGGCTGAGGTCAGGGTCGTTCGTGCCGAGGAGACTGCGCCTTATGTTTCGATGCCGGGCGAGGCTGACACCGTGCCCAGCCGCGGCCTTGTACTCCGTGTGAGCTAATCCAGGTTTCGTCTACGCCTTGATCCTGCTCATCGAAGAATCGTACATCGGTTCGAGATGAATGTTGGCCGGCGTCCGTTCCATCGCCACCACCAGCTCATAGTCGCCTGAGCTGAGAAAATCGTCGCTGACGCCATCGGCGTTGCGGACATAGCCATAGCCGATGTTCTTAGCCAGCGTGTAGCCATATCCGCCGCTGGTGAGATAGCCGACCGGTTCGCCATTGCGCAAAATCGTCTCGCGCCCGACCAGCACGATATCGGGATCGTCGACCGTGAAGCCGGCAAAGCGTTTCTTCAGGTCGGCGCCGCTGATCTTTTCGAGCGCCCGCCGGCCGACGAAATCGGTGTTCTTCCTCAGCTTCACCGCCCAGCCGAGGCCGGCCTCCTGAGGCGTGTCGTTGGGGGTGATGTCGGAGCCCCAGGCGCGGTAGCCTTTCTCCAGCCGAAGTGATTCCAGCGCCCGGTAGCCGATCGGCCGGATGCCGTGCGGCTTGCCTGCCGCCATCAGCGTGTCGAAAATCTCGCCGGTGGCGGCGATCGGCACATGCAATTCCCAACCAAGCTCGCCGACATAGGTGACGCGCAGCGCCCGAACCGTATGGCCGGCAGTCGTGATCTCGCGGATATGGCCGAACGGGAAGGCGGCGTTCGAGACATCGGCATCGGTCACGGCAGCCAGAACGTCGCGGGCCCGCGGTCCCATCAGTGACAGCGTGCCGAAATCCTCAGTGACATCTTTCAGCGTCACGTCGAGACCCTTGCCGACATGGTCGCCGATCCAGGAGAGATCATGCGTGCGGAAGCCGGTGCCGGTCACGATGTAGAATTTGTCTTCGGCGAGCCTGGCCACCGTCAAATCGGCCTCGATGCCGCCGCGCGTGTTGAGAAGCTGCGTGTAGGTCAGCCGTCCCACCGGCTTGGCGACATCGTTGGCGCAGATCCAGTCCAGCGCCTTGGCCGCATCCGAACCCGTCATTTCGTATTTGGCGAAGGACGACTGGTCGAAGATGCCGACTTTCTCGCGCACATGGCGATGCTCCTCGCCGACCGGGCCAAACCAGTTCTGCCGGCCCATGGAATAAATGTCTTCGGGTCTGGCGCCCTGCGGCGCGAACCAGTTCGGCCGTTCCCAGCCGAGCTTGGAGCCGAACACCGCGCGGTGCGCTTTCAGCCGCTCGTAGAGCGGCGAGACGATGCGCGGCCGGCCCGAGACGTACTCCTCATGCGGAAAGCCGATCGTGTAATGCTTGCCATAGGCTTCCAGCGTGCGATCGCTGACCCATTGCCGGTCGCGGTGCAAATTGGAAAAGCGCCTGATGTCGACCACCCAAAGGTCGAGCGGCGCTTCACCATCGACAACCCATTGCGCCAGCACCCAGCCGGCGCCGCCGCCGGAAGCGATGCCGAAGGCGTTGAAGCCGGCGCCGACGAACATGTTGGCGCATTCGGGCGCGACACCGAGGATGAAATTGCCGTCCGGCGTAAAACTCTCCGGCCCGTTGATCATCTGCTTGACGCCGACCGTCTCCAGCGCCGGCACGCGCGCGATCGCCTGGCTCATATGCTGTTCGAAATGATCGTAGTCGTCGTCGAACAGGCGGAACTCCCAGTCATCGGGGACATCGCCGCCGGGCAGGCCGGTCGTCCAGGCTTGTGGGTTCGGCTCATAGCCGCCCATCACCAGCCCGCCGACCTCTTCCTTGAAATAGGTACGGCGGTCGGGATCGCGGATTGTCGGCGCGTCGGTCGCCAGCCCGTCGATCTTCTCGGTGATGATGTACTGGTGCTTGACGGGTTGCAGCGGCACGGAAATGCCGGCCATCGCGCCGACCTGGCGCGCCCATTGCCCGGCACAGTTCACCACCTTGTCGCAAGCAATGTCGCCCTTGTTGGTCTTCACCGCGGTGATGTGCCCGTCCGTCATGTCAAATCCGGTGACGCGGACATCCTCGAACAGCTTCGCGCCATGCATGCGCGCGCCCTTGGCCAGCGACTGCGTGATGTCGGAGGGGCTGGCCTGCCCATCGGTCGGCAGCCAGGAGGCGCCGACGAGGTCGCTGGTCTCCAGCAGCGGCCACACCTTTTTGACCTCCCCCGGCGACAGCAACTGCATGTCCATGCCGAAGCTCCTGGCCGTCGTCGCCAGCCGTTTATATTCGGTCCAGCGGTCGGCATTGGTCGCAAGCCTGAGGCACCCGGTCATCTTCCAGCCGGTAGCGAGCCCGGTCTCAGTCTCCAGTCCCTTGTAGAGCTCGACCGAATATTTGAGCACGCGGGTGATCGAGGCCGACGAGCGCAACTGGCCGACCAGCCCGGCCGCATGCCAGGTCGAGCCCGAGGTCAGCTTGCCCTGTTCCAGCAGCACGACATCGGCCTTGTGGTCGCGCGCCAGGTGATAGGCCGTCGAACATCCGATAATCCCGCCGCCGATGACGACGATGCCGGCATGCGTGGGCAAGCTCATGACTGTGTCCCGTATTTCGTGCGGTAATTGTCCAGCGCCGCGTCAAGCCGCGTCAGGTTCTCCGCGGTGTAGGCGACGTAGTCGATGCCGGGCGCGTCGAGGTAAAGTTCGGAAACCATGCTCCACATCGCCTCGCGCAGCAGCGAGGCGCATTGCATGGCGGCGTGCGAGCGGCGGATCGCCTCATCCGGCTCGCGCATGAAATACGCCGTGAGGAAAGTGAAGGACTCTGCGTCGCTCATCTCGGCGTTGGAGGCAACGCCGGCAAGATCGAACATCGCGGTGTTGAAACCGGCATATTCGAAATCGATGAGCCACAACCTGTCGCCATCGTCGAGAATATTTGCCGGCAAAAGATCATTGTGGCCGAAGACGATCGGCAGCAGTTTCTGGGCCCGCTCCAACTCGTCGGCCAGAGCCAGCAGCCTGGGCAGCTCGTCGCGCTTGCGGCTGCCGCCTTCGCTCAGCGTTCGCGCATAGTCGCGGATGACATGGAAGACCCAGAACATGAAGCCGGCGCCGGAGATGTGATTGGGCATCTCGCGATGGAACCCGCGCATAAGCGCTGCGACGCGGCCGATATTGGCGCGCACATCCTCGGCGACATAGGTCTTCGCGCCGAGGAATTCCGTGACCATGATGCCGGGTTCGGAATGGCGGACCGCCGGCGCGAAGCCTGCGGCGTGCGCCGCGCGGGCCGTCATCACCTCGCGGTCGCGAAAGACGTGGTGAAATGGATAGTCCTGGCCGAAGCGCACGACATGCCGCCCGGCCGCGTCCTTGACCAGATAGTTGGCGTTGCTGAGGCCGCCCGGCAGCGGCGCAATGTCGATGCTGCCATTCCAGCAAGGCAAGGCCCGGATGCGGTCTTCAGCAGTCACGGGGCCATCCCTGACTTTTGCGGAGCTTTCCTGGGCGCCATGCGCCGCGCAACGAGCGTTGGGAAACGCAAAAAATCTCGTCGGTGCGGGACGCAGGAACTCCTATCCCGCGCCGCACCGACGAGCCCCTCTGGCCAGGTTTTGATACCCGGTCTCCGCCCCCGCGGATTTGAGAAACTTTTGTGCCAGTTCAAACCCAGACGGTCTGGCCAGACGGTCCGGTCCGTGAATTGCGGCTCTGCCATCACCCTCCCGTGGCAGTTCCGAAGCTGTCACGCCGTCAATGTCACGCCAGTGCTACCTAACTGTCAATGAAATGTTGTGACTTTTTTTGGGTGTTTTGCCCGAAACCACGAGCAATTCCTTTAAAAACGGCGGCATTGCCCTAAAACCGGGCAGGCCGCAAATTCAGGAAGCCAGATGATCCATTCGAAACGGCATGGCGAAATCCTCCGCCTCCTCAAGGAAGAGGGCACCGTCACCATTGCCAGCCTCGCCGACCGGCTGGGGGTTTCGCTTGAAACGGTGCGCCGGGATGTCAAGCCTTTGACCGGCAATGGCTCGGTGCTCAAGATGCATGGCGCCATCGGCCTGCCGTCGATGGCCGGCGAAGCGCCGTTCGAGCGGCGCATGCGCGACAATGCGGAGGCCAAGCGGCTGATCGCCCGCATGGTCGCTGCCACCGTTCGCGACGGTGAATCGGTCATGCTGGACACCGGCACCACGACCTCGTTCCTGGCCCGCGAACTGCTCGGCCACCGGCGGCTGACCGTGGTCACCAATTCATCCGACATCGCCCGCACGCTGGCCACCGTCAACGGCAACAAGGTCTATATGGCCGGCGGCGAATTGCGCAGCGATTCCGGAGCCGCCTTCGGCGCCTCGGCGATCGATTTCGTCAGCCGCTTCTCGGTCAGCCATGCGGTGATTTCGATCGGCGCCGTCGATGCCGCCGCAGGCCTTGCCGACTACGATCTGGAAGAGGCGGAGTTCGCCCGCATGGTGCTGTCGCGCGGCCAGCGCTCGCTGGTCATCACCGACCACACCAAGTTCGGTCGCCAGGGTCTAGTCCAGGTCTGCGGCTTCGACGGTTTTTCCGAACTCGCCACCGACCAGCCGCCGCCGCGCGACATTGCCTCGGCACTTGCCGAGGCTGGAGCGCGCCTCAGCATCGCTGCGGCCTAGCCAAACACCAGCGACTGGCGCGCCGCGATCCCGGCCCATGCCGCTACCCGATACCACGAAGGCGATGTTGTGCATCATGCGAGCCGCGTCGCCGGCCGCATAAGATGTCGTTCTGGTGAAAAATTGTTTTTCAATCATCCCGCTCTTCGCAATGTCCATGCAACTTGGCAGCCGCAAACAGCGCCTCGTCGAAATGCGGGCCGGGCGAATCGCCCGCATCAGCAATGAGGTCACCATGCTGCAAACGATGCCTTGTCTTTCCTCATGGCCTGGACGCTTGCGCGCTCCGACCTGGAAGCGGACCCGGCTTGGCCGGACATTCCGCAACTTTCCGCCAGCGACGGTGTATGACGGTGTATAAGGTGTCCAGGATCAAGAACCTCAAAACCTATGACTGGCGCTTCGCATGACTGATCCACTGTCGGCGATCCTGGGGTTCGGCCTGCTCGGCGTCGCCTGCCTCGCCTTCACAGAAAAGATCCTGCCGCTGCCGCCCTCGCATGTGCTGCTGCTGTTCCTCGGCATGACGGCAGCCTCCGATCTCCTGGCGCTGGCGATTCTGCTCCTGGTGACGACGCTGTCCGCCATCACAGGCTGCCTTGTCTGGTATAGTGTGGGCCGTAGGATTGGATTGGATCGTGCCGACAGGCTGGTCGAGCGTTTCGGCAAATATGTCTGCTTGCGCTATGCGACCTACAGCAAGCTTGGTCAGGCCTATCGCCGCCATCATGTCCGGGTCTCCTTGCTGGCGCAGTTCATCCCGACGGTTCGCAACTATCTGCCGATCGCGGCCGGCGCGCTCCGTCTGCCACTCTTGCCCTTCGCGGCGGCGACGCTGCTCGGCGCCACGCTATGGAACACCGGCTTCCTCGTCACCGGCTACCTTATGCGCGGCAGCGGCCGGGATTCCTATGCCATCGGCTTTCGCATCATCGTCATCGTTTTGGCGCTGGAGACGGCTTTCATGCTCGCGCTTCGCTACGGTCCTGCCTGCCGGCGGCGCCTCGGCTTCGGCTGACAGGAGGCGCCTCAAGCCGTACGGGTAAAAGGCTCGCCTTCGGCTTTCCTTCCCCGTCGCGCCGGTGTTTAGTCCGGCCATGGCTTTCACCATCCGTCAGCTGCAGTTCTTCATTGCCGTCGCCGAGCAAGGCACGGTGTCGGGCGCCGCACAAAACCTCTCCATCTCGCAATCCTCGGTCACCGAGGCGATCAAGGAGCTGGAGAGCGATCTCGGCGTCGAATTGTTCGAGCGCCATCCGCGTGGCCTCAACATTACCCACAAAGGCCACCAGTTCCTGCGCCATGCGACCAAGATCCTGGCCGACGTCTCCGACGCGCGCCGCGCTTTTTCCGACGACCAGGTGGTGGCCGGCGGGCGGCTGCAGCTCGGCGTCACCTCGCTGGTCGCGGGCTATGTGCTGTCCGATCTGCTGGCGCGCTACCGCCGCGCCTATCCCGGCGTCGATGTCTCGGCCATCGAGGACAATGGCGACTATCTCGAACATCTGCTGATCGGCGGCAAGCTCGACATTGCCGTCATGGTCACCTCCAATTTGCGCGACCGCACCGCGCTGCAGTCGGAAATCCTCGAGGTCTCGGCCTACCGGCTGTGGGTCCCGCTCGGCCACAAGCTGGCCAGCGCCGACATTATCGGCATAGGCGACATTGCCGGCGAGCCGCTGATCATGCTGACCGTCGACGAGATCGAGGAGAACACCGGCAAGCTTCTGGCGGCGATCGGCGCCAGGCCGCATGTCGCCTTTCGCACCCGCTCGGTCGAAGCCGTTCGCAGCCTCGTCGCCACAGGTGCGGGCGTGGCGTTGCTGCCCGACCTAGTCTACCGGCCGTGGTCGCTGGAAGGCGACCGCATCGAATCGCGCGACATTTCGGGTTCCCTGCCGGTCGTCCAGGTCGGCATGGTCTGGCGCCGCGGCTCCGGTCTGCCGCAGGCGTCGCGCGACTTCATCGGCCTTGCCCAGTCGCAGCGTATGGTACGCCAGCAGCGTTGATAGGGTGCGTGGTTATCTATCGGAAAAACCGATATCGCGTTTCTGATAAATGAATTTGCGAAACCGGAATTTTCCGAGCACTTTTGATGTCAGGGACGAAAGCCGCCATCAGAGCGGCAACGTGCCATCGGATGAACTGACGCTTTTCAGCCTGCGGCTGACCGCGGCGGCGACTCGCTTCGCAGTCAGGCGCCAAAATGGGAGATTGACGATGAATTCATTCCTGAAGACGTGCACCGCCTTGACGGTCGCGCTGACCTTTTCCGGTCAGGCCGTCGCCCAGGTCAAGGAACTTGGCAAGGGCGAAGGGGAGGTCAGCATCGTTGCCTGGCCGGGGTACATCGAGCGCGGCGAAACCGACAAGGGCTATGACTGGGTGACCTCCTTCGAGAAGGAGAGCGGCTGCAAGGTCAACGTCAAGACCGCCAACACCTCCGACGAGATGGTCTCGCTGATGAATGAGGGTGGGTTCGATCTAGTCACCGCTTCGGGTGACGCATCGCTGCGCCTCGTTGCCGGCAAGCGCGTGCAGCCGATCAACACCGATCTCATCCCGAGCTGGAAGGCGGTAGACGACCGTCTGAAGGATGCGCCCTGGTTCACCGTCGACAAGGTGCATTACGGCGTTCCCTATCAGTGGGGCCCGAACATCCTGATGTACAACACCGATGTCTTCAAGGAAGCGCCCAAGAGCTGGAACGTCGTCTTCGAGGAAATGAACCTGCCGGACGGCAAGTCCAACAAGGGCCGCGTCCAGGCCTATGACGGCCCGATCCACATCGCCGACGCCGCCAACTATTTGATGTTCCACAAGCCGGAACTCGGCATTAAGGACCCGTACGAATTGAACGAAGACCAGTACAAGGCAGCGCTCGAGCTGCTGCGTGTTCAGCGGACGCTGGTCGGCCGCTACTGGCATGACGCCGCCATCCAGGTCGACGATTTCCAGAACGAAGGCGTCGTCGCTTCCGGTTCGTGGCCTTACCAGGTCAACACGCTGGTTGCCGCCAAGAAGCCGGTCGCCTCGACCGTGCCGGAAGAAGGCGTCACCGGCTGGGCCGACACCACCATGATGGAGGCCGACGCCGCGCATCCCAACTGCGCCTATATGTGGCTTGAGCATTCGCTGTCGCCCAAGGTCCAGGGCGATGTCTCGGCCTGGTTCGGCTCGCTCCCCGTGGTGCCCGCTGCCTGCAAGGGCAACGAGCTGCTCGGCGAGGAAGGCTGCAAGACCAACGGCTACGAGAACTTCGACAAGATCAAGTTCTGGAAGACCCCGGTCTCCAAGTGCGCAACCCAGAACGACCAGTGCGTGCCTTACTACCGCTGGGTGTCCGACTATATCGGCGTCATCGGCGGGCGTTGAGCTCCCTTTAACCCACCCCCTTGTGGGGAGGGTCGACGCGCAGCGTCGGGGTGGGGGCAGCGCTGACGTCCGGTGCTAGTCACCCCCACCCGCGGCTTCGCCGCGACCTCCCCATCGAGGGGGAGGTGAAGTGCCGTGCCCGCTGGCCTGATTGGTGGCGGCAAGAGCTATTTCGACGAACCACAAACCGGCAACAGATCAGGACAGCCCATGACCTCGGCCGTTTCCTTCCAGAAAGTCTCTCGCCATTTCGGCAGCGTGCGCGCCGTCGATGCGGTCGATCTCGACATCGTGCCGGGCGAGTTCTTCGCCATGCTTGGTCCGTCGGGGTCCGGCAAGACTACCTGCCTGCGCCTCATCGCCGGCTTCGAGCAGCCGACATCGGGCTCGATCTCGATCTTCGGCGACCGCGCCGAGGGCGTGCCGCCCTATCGCCGCAACGTCAACACGGTGTTCCAGGACTACGCGCTGTTCCCGCATTTGAACGTGCTGGACAATGTCGCCTACGGGCTGATGGTCAAGGGCATCGCCAAGCCGCAGCGGCAGAAGGCGGCGGAAGAGGCATTGTCACTGGTGCGGCTTCCCGGCTATGGCGCCCGCCGTCCCGGCCAGCTCTCCGGCGGCCAACGCCAGCGCGTCGCGCTGGCCCGTGCGCTGGTCAACCAGCCCAAGGTGCTTTTGCTCGACGAGCCGCTCGGCGCGCTCGACCTCAAGCTGCGCGAGAACATGCAGGAAGAGCTGAAGTCGCTGCAGAAGGCGCTCGGCATCACCTTCGTCTTCGTCACCCACGACCAGGGCGAAGCGCTGTCGATGGCCGACCGCGTCGCCGTCTTCAATGACGGCAAGATCATGCAGATCGGCACGCCGGAAGACATCTACCAGCGGCCGAAGACCCGCTTCGTCGCCGATTTCGTCGGCTCCTCCAATGTGTTGCCGCCGGATTTCGTCCAGCGTTATTCCGGCCAGGACCGCTGGGGCAGCTTGCGCCCCGAATCGATCCGCATCGGCAGCATTGCGAAAGGCGAAGGGGTTGCCGCGCGCCTGGTCGGAACCAACTATCTCGGCGCCACGACCAGGCTGGCGCTCGACGCCGACGGCTTGAGGCTGCACGCCATCGTGCCGGTCGGGACAAAGCTGCCGGCGGAAGGCGAAGCGGTGGTGCTGACGTTCAACCGCGAGCATTTGCATTTGATGGACGAGCCGGCATGATTGAGGTTTGCGCCAAGCACCCCCCTCTGTCCTGCCGGACATCTCCCCCTCAAGCGGGGAGATTGGCTGTTCCTCCCGGTTTCGCCAATCTTCAACGTTGGGGATTTGGCGAGGCAGCGAAACTGCTGATCTCCCCCCTTGAGGGGGAGATGTCCGGCAGGACAGAGGGGGGTGTGAAGGAACCCGGCTTCTCAGGGTTCCTTCAGCACGCGGTCTCCCCATGACCATCGCCGCGCTCAACTCAACCTCCGCCCCCGCCATCCTGCCCGGCAGCGGCGGCGTGCGCGGTGCGCTGTCCGACCTGTTCTGGCGCAAGCCGCAACTGCTGCTGTTCCTCATGTTGGCGCCGCCGGTGCTGTGGCTCGGCGTCGTCTATATCGGTTCGCTGTTCGCGCTCTTGGCACAGAGTTTCTTCTCGATCGACGAATTTTCCGGCCTCATCAACCATGAGTTCACGCTGAAGACCTATGGCGACCTGTTCCAGCCCGCCAATCTCGACATCATCCTGCGCACGGTGACGATGGCGGTGCTGGTCACGCTGGCCTCCGCCGCCATCGCCTTCCCGATCGCCTATTATGCGGCGCGCTATGCCCGGGGCCGGTGGAAGGCGCTTTTTTATCTCGGAATCATGCTGCCGCTGTGGTCGAGCTACCTCGTCAAGATCTACGCTTGGAAGTTGATCCTCGCCAAGGAAGGCATTCTGACCTGGCTGCTGGCCAAATTGCATCTGCTTTGGATGCTCGATGGCTGGCTGTCGCTGCCGGTCGTCGGCGGCAATTCCCTGTCGGTCTCCGCCACCGGAACCTTCATCGCCTTCGTCTATGTCTGGCTGCCGTTCATGATCCTGCCGGTGCAGGCGGCGTTGGAGCGCGTGCCCGGCAATCTGGTCGAGGCGTCCTCCGATCTCGGGGCGTCGCCGGGCCAGACCTTCCGCAACGTGCTGTTCCCGCTGGCGCTGCCCGGCATCGTCGCCGGCTCGATCTTCACCTTCTCGCTGACGCTGGGCGACTACATCATCCCGCAGATCATCGGCACGTCGCGGCTGTTTATCGGCCAGGCCGTCTATTCGCAGCAGGGCACAGCCGGCAACATCCCGCTCGCCGCCGCCTTCACCGTCGTGCCCATCGTCATCATGGGTTTCTATCTCTGGGGCGCCAAGCGCATGGGGGCCTTCGATGCGCTCTGACGGTTCGCAATCCGCCCCGCTCGGCCTCAAGATCGCAGCCGCTTGCGGCCTGCTCTTCCTGCACCTGCCGATCCTGCTGATCTTCGTCTATGCCTTCACCACGGAAGAGAAGAGCTTCGTCTGGCCGCCGCCGGGGCTGACCACACAATGGTTCGCCGCCACCTGGAACCGGCCGGATGTCTGGCAGGCGCTGTCGCTTTCGGTCCGTGTCGCCGCCATCTCGACCGCGATTGCCTTGATACTGGGCACGCTGTGCGCCGCCGCCGTGTCACGGACGAAATTCTTCGGCCGCGAGACGATCTCGCTGCTCGTCATCCTGCCGATCGCACTGCCCGGCATCATCACCGGCATCGCGTTGCGCTCGGCCTTCTCGCTAGCCGACATCCCGTTCTCGTTCTGGACGATCGTGCTCGGCCACGCCACCTTCTGCGTTGTCGTCGTCTACAACAATGCGGTCGCCCGTTTCCGCCGCACTTCCGGCTCAATGATCGAGGCCTCGATGGATCTCGGCGCCGACGGCTTCCAGACCTTCCGGCACGTCGTGCTGCCCAACATCGCCACCGCTCTGCTTGCCGGGGGGATGCTCGCCTTCGCGCTCTCCTTCGACGAGGTCATCGTCACCACCTTCACCGCCGGCCAGCAGCAGACCGTGCCGATCTGGATGCTGGAAGAGCTGATCCGCCCACGCCAGCGTCCGGTCACCAATGTCGTCGCCATGGTCGTGGTGCTGGTGACGCTGCTGCCCATCCTTGCCGCCTATTACCTGACCCGCGACGGCGACCAGATCGCCGGTTCGGGCAAATGAAGAACAGCGAATAGGGAGTAGCGAACAGCGAATAGGGGAGATTGCACGACCAGCCCTATTCGCTACTCGCTATTCGCTACTCGCTCCTGACCGAGGAGAACCTGCATGGACACCCAGATGCTGATCGGCTCGAGCTTCGAGAACGGCACCGAGACCGAGGAGCCGATTCTGAATCCAAAGACCGGGGCGACCATTCTCAATTTGCCTGAAGCCAGCCAGGCGCAGATCGAGGCGGCTGTTACTGCCGCCGAGCGAGCGTTCGTCTTGTGGTCACGCACAACGCCGGCGCAGCGCTCCGGCTATCTCCTCAAGATCGCCGACCGCATCGAGGCCAACGCGCGGGAGTTCGCGGCGCTCGAGGCGCTGAATTGCGGCAAGCCGATCAACGCCGTGCTCAATGACGAGATCCCGGCGATCGTCGACTGCTATCGCTTCTTTGCCGGCGCTGTGCGTTCGATGCCGGGCGTGGTCGCCGGCGAATACATTCCCGGCCACACCTCGATGGTGCGGCGCGACCCGATCGGCATCGTCGCTTCCATCGCGCCGTGGAACTATCCACTGATGATGATGGCCTGGAAGCTGGCGCCGGCCATTGCCGGCGGCAACACCGTCGTCTTCAAGCCGTCGGAGCAGACGCCGCTGACGGCGCTGAAGCTGGCCAGGATCCTGGCCGAGGTGCTGCCCGAGGGCGTCGTCAATGTCGTGCTCGGCCGCGGCGACAGCGTCGGCAACACGCTGATCAATCACGCCAAGGTCAACATGATTTCGATCACCGGCGACGTCGCCACGGGCAAGAAGGTGCTGCAGGCCGCCGCCAAGTCGGTCAAGCGCACGCATCTGGAACTCGGCGGCAAGGCGCCGGTCATCGTTTTCGACGATGCCGACCTCGGCGCCGTGGTCAACGGCCTGCGCGCTTTCGGCTACTACAATGCCGGGCAGGATTGTACAGCCGCCTGCCGCATCTATGCCGGCAAGAAGATCTACGACAAGCTCGTCGCCGATCTCTCATCTGCCGTCTCGACCATCAAATACAACCAGCCCGACGACACCGAAAACGAGATCGGGCCGCTGATCTCGCGCCGCCAGCGCGATCGAGTCTCGAGCTTCGTCGAGCGCGCTTCGGAACTGAAGCACATCGAGATCACCACCGGCGGCAAGCCGGGCGAAGGCTCCGGCTTCTATTACCAGCCGACGGTGGTTGCCGGCGCGCTGCAGGAAGACGAGATCGTGCGCCGCGAAGTGTTCGGTCCGGTCGTCTCCATCACCCGCTTCTCCGAAGTCGATGAAGCCGTGAACTGGGCCAATGACAGCGACTACGGCCTGGCATCCTCGGTGTGGACCAAGAACGTCTCGCGCGCCATGGCGACGGCCGCCCGTCTGCAATATGGCTGCACCTGGATCAACACCCATTTCATGCTGACCAACGAGATGCCGCATGGCGGGCTGAAGCAGTCTGGCTACGGCAAGGACATGTCTCTCTATGCGCTGGAGGATTATACCGCCGTTCGTCATGTGATGGTCGCGCATGGGTAGAGGCTGCCAATATCTCTAAAATGTTCGCCAACCCGTTTTCTGTACATCAAGCGAGAGTTACTTTTGCGGTACGGCGGGAGTTCACGATTTACTGAATATTCAACCTGAACGAGCAGCCTCTTGCCGGGAAACCGCGCGGCGAGGGGTTTGCGCATGAACACGACCAAGATCAAGCTGGTACTCATTGGCGGCTTCTGTCTGCTGATCGCTGTGTTCGGCGGCAAGGACATGATCAAGAAGAGCGGCTGGCCCGAGGCGCCTGCTGAAATCCTCGCGGTCAATGTCGAATGCGACATGGAATCGACCGCCCACAAGATTGTCTACAAGACCGTCAGCACCGCCACGATCCCGTGCGAACTGGTGGATGCGTTCAAGACGGTTCATGCTGACAAAGAGTGGAAGGTGACCCAGAAATTCACCGGCACCTTGCGCGTCGGCACCGGCGCCGACGCCGTCGAGGCCACGATGGAGCTGAACAAGAACGGTGCCCGCGAACCGCAGGTCGGCGACAAGCTCACCGTCGTCCAGAACCCCGTCAACCCCACCCAGATCGAACGCACCGGCATGACCGGCACGCGTTTGACGATCGTCATTGGGGCTGGACTGCTCGGCGCGTTGCTTCTCTATCTTGCTTTCAAACCCCGCCGGCGGATGTCGACCTCCGCCGTGGCGGGCAACCCTGCCGGAGATGCCGGCGCGGACCAGCGCGCGCGCCAGGCCGACGCCTTGATAGCGGCGGCCCTGGCCAAGCAGGCCACATTGCCCAATCAGCCGGCACGTGTCGCGGCTGCCGGATCGGCCAGGGAAGGGCGGTTTTCCGGGCAGCGGACGAGTTTCGGCCGCCGCAACTGATGGCCGAAAACTGCTGCACCTGCCACGGCTACTCCACGATGCGGTAGATGTTCCAAAGGCTGGTGCCTGAAACGACGTAGGGCTCCATCTCCTTGCCCCATTTGGCGTGCGCGTCGATCTTGCCGATCCTGGCGAAGAATCCCTCCAGCTGGGCAAGGCTTTCGACCTGATGATGCGATTCGACCGTCGCTTCCCGAGCTCCGACCGAACCGGTCATGATCTGGAACTCGAGATCGGCAATGCCGACCTGAGAGCCGATCTCGCGTTCCCATTTCTTCAACAGGTCGAGCACGGTCTGCTTGTGCCCGAACTTGGCGTCGATCTGCCATCTGGCGCTGAACATTTTTGTCTCCTCCAGTTTTGCGGCCCAAACCGCGGTTGATCTTTCCGCGGTGGAACTACTCGTCCCAGGCCTGCACGACGGTCTGTCGTGCAATCCGCCCATTCTTCAGCTCCAGCATCGCCGCGCAGAACACTTTCGTTCCGTCCGGATAGGCGCAGGCCTGGGTGAAGGCGAGATTGTCGCCATCGGCGATGGTGGTGTCGACCTTGTGGGTCATCGCCCGGCTGCAGATGTCGTCCCAGAAGGTGCTGATCGCCGCCCGGCCGCGGATCTCGCGCGGCTTGCTCGGCGGATTGTTGCGGTCGATCACCCGCACCAGTGCGTCGTCGGCATAGAAGCTAGCGAGCATCCTGCCGTCCCGTCCTTCGATCGCTTTCTTGATCGCCGCGCCGTCCACGCTTTGCGTCTTGGTCAGCATCTTCTCCTCCATGGCCCGTTGATCGGGCGGTTGAATGATCACAAGCAATGCCCGGCGCACCGCCCGGCATTTTCTTTCACTGCGACTTGGCTTTGACGGCTGCGAACACGCCGTCGGTCTGTTGTTTGAAGGTCGCGAAATCGACCTGGCTGCCGTTGAGCATCGTCGACCAGTGGCGCACGATCGCCGCCATCGCGATCGCCTCCTTGATCTCCTCATCGGTCGCGCCATTGAGCTTGGCGGCCTCGGTGTGGAAATAGATGCAGTACTGGCAGGGGATCTGCGAGGCGACGGCCAGCCCCAGCAGTTCCTTGGTCTTGCCGTCGAGCGCGGTCTTGGGGTTGAGCTGCACACCCTTGATCTCGGCCCAGGCGCCGGCAACCGCGACATCGGGCAGCGTCTTGAACATGTCCGGCACTGAGCCGAGCGTCGCCTCGATGTCCTTGTAGGCGGCGGCCGCCGAGGCATCCTCGGCTCTGGCGGGAGCGATCGTGAACAACGCGCCAACGCCTGCCGCTATCACCAGCGATTTGATCGACCTGTTTGACTTCAGCATTGCATCCTCCATCCGCAGTGCCTTTCCCGGCGACATCCGCCTGGCCTGCATGGAGAGAATTGGTACGCCTCGACCCCACCTGGCCGCTTCGCCCGAAAGCGCCATGGTCCCTATGGCCCGTCCGGGCCAACCTGCCTGGCGGAAAATGCCGCTGCCGCCGCCCGTGACGGCAAATCGAGCTTCAGCAATATGTTGGCGACATGACGCTTGACCGTATGCTCGCTGAGCCTCAGCTCGGCGGCGATCGCGGCATTGCTCTTGCCGTCGGCGATCAGGATCACCACCTCGCTTTCGCGCGCCGTCAGTTGAGCCGGCTCGGCGGGTTTCGCCTTGGGGCGGCAGGCCGGCTCCAGGTGCTGTTCCGACGTTGCCTGAACCAGCGCCAGCGGCTCGTCCAGCTCATCCACCGTGACACGCCCGGCATCGATGAAATGCAGGCCGGACCCCGCCGCCAGATCGGCGGCCAGCCGCGACGCCAGAATATCGCCGCGCCCGGCATGGGCGGCGATCTGCATCGTCACCCGTGCCATCAGCCCCACCGGCGGCCCGCGCATTTCGACCTCACCGACATGGGCGCCCTGGGCGCTTGCAATGCCCACATGTTGCGCCGCATCGCGCAGTGCCGCCGCGCAGCGTATGGCCCGCGCCGGCCCGTCGAAGCGCGAGATCATCAATTCGCCATGGATGCCGGCGACGCGTCCGCCATGACGGCCGACCAGCTGCTGCCAGCTCTCCTGGAAGCGCTCGCTACGTTCGCTCCACATGCGGTCGCCAACCCGCGCCGTGTCGTAGATGCGTGTCGCCAGAAGAGCGGCAAGCACGCGCTCCGCTTCGGCCACGGCACGCTCGCCGGTCAGGAATTCCTCGATCAGGTCGGCCACCCGGTCGACATCGCCGGTCCAGATCGGGTGGTCGCGCCCGGGGACCTCGACCAGTCGCGCATTCGAGATGTTTTTCGCCAGAAAGCGGCTGGCTCCGGGGTCGACCCGCGCGTCGTTGCGGCGATGGATGAGCAGGGTCGGTGCGCCGATCGCCGAAAGCACGCCGCGCACGTCGATCCCGGCATTCATTCGGGCAAGAGCGGCCGCTGCCGTCGGACTGGCCGACAGCCGCTCGAAGCGGGCCCACCACTGGGTGAAATGCGCATCATCTACCCGGCCGGGAGCGAAGTTGGGCAGTGTGGCGCCCGTGCCCCATTCCGTGCCGGCCGTCGCGATGAAGGCCTCGAGGCGCTCCGGCGACATCACCCATTTGTGGAAATGCGCATAACCGCCATAGAGCGCCAGCGCTCGTGTCCGTTCCGGATAGGTGGCGGCAAACAACATTGCCATCGGCGCGCCTTCCGAAGCGCCGAGCAAGGCCGCGCGGCCGCTGCCGGTGGCATCCATCACCGCGCGCACATCGTCCATGCGGGTTTCGAGGCTCGGCAGGTGGCGTGGGTCGACGCGGTCGGACAGGCCGGTGCCGCGCTTGTCGAACAGGATCAGCCGCGAGAACGCCGAGAGCCGTTTCAAGAGCCTGGCGTAGCCCTCGTCTTCCCAATGCAGGTCGAGATTGGAGATGAAGCCGGGCACGAAAACCAGGTCGAACGATCCCTGGCCGACCACCTGATAGGCGATCCGCACGTCGCCGCTGAGGGCATATCGCGTCTCGATCGGCCTCACGTTGCTATCCCGCCCGGCCAGACGATTTCTGATCGCCGACCATAGCAGACGCCCGGCGGATGCGGCAGCCAAACTTTAGAAGACAGGAATATAGCCCGCGGCGAACCGTGTTCGCCCGCCATTTCTGGGGGAGGCTATTTCTGGGGAGCGGCGCTCTCTGCACCCGTGGGTTGGACGTAGCCGATGCTCACATCGGCCTGCTCCTCGGTCTTCGGCCGCTTGATCCTGGCCGAGGCCACGACGACGAGTTCGTCAAAACCTTCGCCGCCACTGTCCAGCATCTCGAAGAACTGCCGGCGCATCCTGGGCTCCCAGAACTTGTTGATGTGCTCGGCCACGCCCGCCACACCTTCCTCGCGGGGCCTTGAATGGAAGAAGGCGGCGATCTGGTTGGCCATGCGCACCAGCTTTTCCCCGGTGCTCGTGATGTGTTCTTCGTCATGCGACATGCTGGGCAACTCCCAAGACCACCCGTTCCGGGTGGGTGAAAACATCGAAATCGTCGCCGCGCACCAGCGCCACCAGCGTCATGCCGGCCTCTTCGGCGGTGCGGATGGCAAGGGCTGTCGGCGCCGACACGGCGATGATGAAGGCGGAGCCGATCGCCGCCGTTTTCTGCACCATCTCCACCGAGACGCGTGATGTCACCACCACCGCGCCCGATGCACTGTCAATGCCGGCCTTGGCCAGCGCGCCGGCCAGTTTGTCCAGCGCATTGTGCCGGCCGACATCCTCGCGCGCCATGACGATGCCTTTGCCGGGGATGTAGAAGCCCGCTGCATGAACTGCACCGGTTTCCGAATGCAGCGGCTGCACCTTCGACAAAAGCTTGACCGAGCGAACGATGTCGTCAGCTTCAAGCGTAAGCTTGGACGCACCAACCTTGTCGACCGAGCGCATCGCTTCCTCGATCGATTCGATGCCGCATAGCCCACAGCCGACCGGACCGGCCAATCGCCTGCGTCGCGCCTCGAAGCGCGTATTGGCCTGGTCCTTCAACCGGATCTGGATATCGATCCCGGCGCCATGGTCCTCGACCTCGATCGCCTCTATCTCGTCAGGCAACGCGATGATGCCTTCGGTCAGCGAGAAGCCGAGCGCAAAATCCTCGAAATCGGCGGGGCTCGCCATCATCACCGCATGTGTGGTGCCGGCAAACGAGAACGCCACCGGCGTCTCCTCCGGCACCATGCGGTTGGCCGATGTCGTGCCGCTGGCGCGGTGGGCAAGGCGAGAGATTTGGGTGGTGGCTTGGCGTTTTCGGGTCACGAGGCGCGCCCCTCTGCCCTGTTCGTCCTTAGCAGTAGCTGTGGAGGCTCGCGCCTTTCCTCTCCCCCGTCGACCGGGGGAGAGGTGTCAAGCGAAGCTTGACGGAGTGGGGGTCGACTGCTCGCCAGATAGGCCGGTTTGCCTGCTCTTTGGGTTGTGCGCGACTTTCGACGGCTGCGTGTTGCGGGGCCGGCTTCCCCCACTCCGTCGCCGCTTCGCGGCGCCACCTCTCCCCCCTCCGGAGGGAGAAGAAAGGCGCCAGGCGGCTTAAGCTCTCCTTCCTGACGGAGTGGGGGTCGACCAACCGTCAAGATTGAAGCTCTTATTGTCGAACGCCGTGGCAAGACTACTCCGCCGCCTGTAGCGGAGCGATGCGGCGGCTCTGCTCGGCCTGCTCGTTATAGTCGCGCTGCCAGTCCGAAGGTCCGTTCGACGCGCCGACCTGCACTGCGGTCACCTTGTACTCTGGACAATTGGTCGCCCAGTCGGAGAAGTCGGTGGTGATGACGTTGGCCTGCGTGTCCGGATGGTGGAAGGTGGTGTAGACCACGCCCGGCGACACCCGGTCGGTGATCAGCGCACGCAGCGTCGTCTCGCCCGAACGGCTGGTCAGCCGCACCCAGTCGCCATCGCGCAGGCCGCGGTTCTCGGCGTCGTGCGGATGGATCTCCAACCGATCTTCCGAGTGCCACATGACGTTTTCGGTGCGCCTTGTCTGTGCACCGACATTGTACTGGCTGAGAATGCGGCCGGTGGTCAGCAGCAACGGGAAACGCGGCCCGGTCCGCTCGTCGGTCGCGACATATTCAGTGCGGATGAACTTGCCCTTGCCACGCACGAAGCCATCCATATGCATGATCGGTGTGCCGAGCGGCGCCTTCTCGTTGCAGGGCCATTGCACGGATCCGACACGGTCGAGCAGCTCGAAGGACACGCCGGCGAAGCTCGGCGTCGTTTTTGCAACCTCGTCCATGATCTCGGAGGGATGCTGATAGTTCCAGTCCAGCCCGATCGCACGGGCAAGCTCCTGTGTCGCTTCCCAGTCGGCGTAGCGCGCCTTCGGCTCCAGAACCTTGCGCACCATGTTGATGCGGCGCTCGGCATTGGTGAAAGTGCCGTCCTTCTCCAGGAAGGTCGAGCCCGGCAGGAAGACATGCGCGTAGTTGGCGGTCTCGTTGAGGAACAGGTCGTGCACGACCACGCATTCCATCGCCGCCAGGCCGGCCGCGACATGCTTGGTATCAGGGTCCGACTGCAGAATGTCCTCGCCCTGGATGTAGATGCCCTTGAACGAGCCGTCGACGGCGGCATCCAGCATGTTGGGGATGCGCAGGCCGGGTTCGTCGTCGAGCTTCACCCCCCAAAGGCTCTCATAGATGTCACGCACCGCCTCGCCCGAGATGTGGCGGTAGCCTGGCAGTTCGTGCGGGAATGAGCCCATGTCGCAGGAACCCTGCACGTTGTTCTGGCCGCGCAGCGGGTTCACGCCGACGCCGGGACGGCCGATATTGCCGGTCGCCATGGCAAGGTTGGCGATAGCCATAACCGTGGTCGAACCCTGGCTGTGTTCGGTGACGCCAAGGCCATAATAAATCGCGCCATTGCCGCCCTTGGCATAGAGGCGCGCAGCACCCCGGATCAGTTCGGGGTCGACGCCGGACAGCTTGCCGACGATTTCGGGGCTGTTTTCCGGCAAGGCGACGAAAGAAGCCCAATCCTGGAACTCCGCCCAGTCGCAGCGATCGCGGATGAAGGCTTCCTCGAAAAGCCCTTCGGTAACGATGACATGCGCCAGCGCCGTCAGCACCGCCACGTTGGTGCCGGGCTTCAGCGGCAGGTGATAGTCGGCCTCGATATGCGCTGACTTGACCATTTCGGTGCGGCGCGGATCGAGCACGATCAGCTTGGCGCCCTGGCGCAGCCGCTTTTTCAGCCGCGAGGCGAACACCGGGTGCGCGGAAGCCGGATTGGCGCCGATGATGACGGCGACATCGGTGAAGTCGACGGAATCGAAATCCTGCGTGCCGGCCGAGGTGCCATAGGTCTGGCCGAGGCCGTAGCCGGTCGGCGAGTGGCAGACGCGGGCGCAGGTGTCGACATTGTTGTTGCGGAAGCCTTGGCGCACAAGCTTCTGCACCAGATAGGTCTCTTCATTTGTGCATCGCGAGGACGTGATGCCGCCGATCGAGGTGCGGCCGTATTGATACTGGATACGGCGGAATTCCTTGGCCGTATGGGCGATGGCCTCTTCCCAACTCACTTCGCGCCAGGGATCGCTGACCTTTTCCCGGATCATAGGCGACAGGATGCGGTCCTTGTGGGTGGCATAGCCATAGGCGAAACGGCCCTTCACGCAGGAGTGGCCGTGGTTGGCCTTGCCGTCCTTGTAGGGCATCATGCGAATGACTTCGTCGTCCTTCACTTCTGCCTTGAACGAGCAGCCGACGCCGCAATAGGCGCAGGTGGTGACGGCGGAGCGCTCGGGCATGCCTTTCTCAAGCACGGTCTTTTCACGCAGCGCATCGGTCGGACAGGCCTGCACGCAGGCGCCGCAGGATACGCATTCGGAGGCGATGAAATCCTCGTGCATGCCGGCGACCATGCGCGATTCGAAACCGCGGCCCTCGATCGTCAGCGCGAAGGTGCCCTGCACCTCCTCGCAGGCCCGCACGCAGCGCGAGCAGACGATACATTGCGCCGGATCATAGGTGAAATATGGGTTGGACTCGTCGCGGGCGATGTAGTCGACCGCCAGCGAGCCATGGCCGGGCGCGACGCCGTTTTCCTGCTTGACGTGGTTGCGGCCCTCGATGCCGAAGCGGTTCTCGGTCAGGCCGACCGATTTCGCCACAACGTCGAACTCGCTGGCGCCGGTGCCGGCCTTCTCGTCCCAGCCGGTCGGGTGGTCGGAGACGTAAAGCTCCATGACACCGCGGCGGATGGCGTCGAGCCGCTCGGATTGCGTGCGCACCACCATGCCTTCGCCGACGGGCGTCGTGCAGGATGCCGGCGTGCCGCCGCGCCCGTCGATCTCGACCAGGCAGACGCGGCAGGAGCCGAACGAGTCCAGCATGTCGGTAGCGCAGAGTTTTGGGATCTCGACCCCGCCTTCCATCGCCGCGCGCATGATCGACGTACCCTCCGGCACGCTGATGCTGCGGCCGTCGACGATCAGCGTAACCTGCTTTTGCGCCTTCGATTCCGGGGTTCCGTAATCGAGTTCTTCGATGAGTGTCGGGAAGTCGGCCTTGATATTCATCTGCCAGCTCCTATTCAGCAGCCACGCGCGCCGGCGCGGGCTTGAAATCTTCGGGGAAATGGGTGATCGAGCTCATCACCGGATAGGGCGTGAAGCCGCCCAGCGCGCAGAGCGATCCGAACTTCATCGTGTTGCAGAGATCGGTGACCAGTGCCAGGTTCTTCTCCGGCTCGATGCCGGCGGCAAGCCGGTCGATGGTCTCCACCCCGCGTATCGAGCCGATGCGGCAGGGCGTGCACTTGCCGCAGCTTTCGATGGCGCAGAACTCCATGGCAAAGCGCGCCTGCTTCAGCATGTCGGCCGTGTCGTCGAACACGGTGATGCCGGCATGACCGATCAGTCCGTCGCGCTTCGCGAACTCTTCGTAGTCGAACGGCGTGTCGAACAGGCCGCGCGGGAAATAGGCGCCGAGCGGGCCGCCGACCTGCACCGCCTTCACCGGGCGACCAGTGGCCGTACCGCCGCCGATATCGTCGACGATCTCGCCCAGCGTCATGCCGAACGCCGCTTCGAACAGGCCGCCGAACTTGACGTTGCCGGCGATCTGTATCGGGATCGTGCCGCGCGAGCGGCCCATGCCGAAATCCTTGTAGAAGGCAGCACCCTTGTCCATGATGATGGGCACGGAGGCCAGGCTGATGACGTTGTTGATCACCGTCGGCTTGCCGAACAGACCCTGGATTGCCGGCAGCGGTGGCTTGGCTCGCACCACGCCGCGCTTGCCTTCAAGGCTGTTCAGCAGCGACGTTTCCTCGCCGCAGACATAGGCGCCGGCGCCGACGCGGATTTCCATGTCGAAGGCGTTGGGCGAACCCAGCACGCTGACGCCGAGCACGCCTGCCTTGCGGGCGACCTCGACAGCCTTGTTCATGACAGCCACCGCATGCGGATATTCCGAGCGGATATAGACGAACCCCTTGGTCGCCCCGGTGGCGATGCCGGCAATCGCCATGCCTTCGATGAGCACGAAGGGGTCGCCCTCCATGATCATGCGGTCGGCAAAGGTAGCGCTGTCGCCCTCGTCGGCATTGCACACGATGTATTTACGATCGGATGCCGTATCGAGCACCGTCTTCCACTTGATGCCGGTCGGGAAGCCGGCGCCGCCACGGCCGCGCAAGCCCGATTCCGTGACCTGTTTGACGATGTCGACCGGCGCCATGGCCACCGCGTTCTGCAGGCCCTTCAGCCCGCCCAGTGACTTGTAGGCGTCGAGCGATAGCGGGTCGTTGATGCCGCAACGCGCGAACGTCAGGCGCGTCTGCTTGGCCAGGAACGGGATTTTGTCGGGCGCGCCCAGCCAGCGCTTGTGATGCCCGCCGGTGAGAAAGCCGCTGTCGAACAGGCTCTTGACGTCCGAGGGCTTGACCGGCCCGTAAGCGACCCGGCCCTTTTCGGTCGCGACCTCGACCATCGGTTCGAGGAAATAGGCGCCGCGCGAACCGTTGCGGACGATCTTGGCCTCGACGCCCCGTTCGGCCAGTTCCGCACGAATAGCCTTGGCGACCTTTTCGGCGCCGAGCGCCAGCGCGCCGGAGTCACCTGGAATGTAGATGCGCGGGATCATGAGCGTACCTCCGCGACGATCTCTTCGATCTTCTCGTCATCGAGCCGCCCGATCACCTCACCATCCAGCATCGCCGACGGTGAACAGGCGCACAGCCCGAGGCAATAGACAGGCTCAAGTGTAACCGATCCGTCGCGGGTGGTCTCATAGAAATCGATGCCGAGCAACTGCTTGACCTTTGCGGCGATCGCATCCGAACCCATCGACTGGCAGGCTTCCGCCTGGCAGAGCTTGAGCACGTGCCGGCCGGCCGGCCGGGCACGGAAATCATGATAGAAGGTCACAACGCCGTGCACCTCGGCCCTCGACAGGTTCAGCCCATCGGCGATGACGGGCACGGCGTCCTGCGGCACGTGGCCAAATTCTTCCTGGATCTCGTGCAGGATCGGCAGCAGCGGGCCTTCGAGGCCCTTCAACTGCTGGATGATCGCCGCCGTGCGCGACTGTATCTCGGTGCTTGCTGGCTGCATCGTCACGCAGCGCCCTCCCTATCGTAGCGATCGATGCATATATCGTCCAAAAGCATGAAGCGGTTTTGGAACAACGACATGCCTACGCCGCTTAATCGCTAAGTCCTTAAGAAATCAGAGAAAACCTCTGAAATCAATAAAGCGGTTTCGTTGCACGATAGAAAATTTCTATCGCGCCGATTGACCAGTTATGACTAGCTCAGCGATTGGCACGGAAATCGTCTGCCAGCGCCATCGCCTCGTCCAGCAGCGCCTGCACCAGCGGCGTGTGCGGTTCGCGCGGCGCGGCGACCAGCCCGACCGTGTGGCTGGCATCCGGTTCGACGATCGGAATGGCCCGGATCGGCTCGGAAAAACCGAATGTTTCCGCCAGGTTGAGCGGCATGATCGACGACCATTTGCCTGTCCGTATGTGGGAGAACAGCACGATCATCGAGTTGGATTCCAGTGTCGGCCGCACCTGCACGCCGGCCTCGGCCAGATGCTGGTCGATGATGCGGCGGTTCTGCATGTCCGGCGTCAACAAGCAGAGGGGCAGCTGGCTGATTTCGGCCCATGTCACTTTGTCGCGATCCGAATAAGGATTTCCGACCGCCGTGATCAGCTGGTAGCGCTCGTCATAGAGCGGCACGCTGGTCACCCGTCCGAGAGGCTCGTTGTCGAGATAGGTGATGCCGGCATCGACGTCGAAATTGCCGAGCAGCGACAACACCTCGATCGAGGTGCGCGACAGGATAGAGAAGGTGACGCCCGGATGCTTCTCGCGAAATGGCGTCGTAAGCCGCGCCACCATGGCGAGGGCGGTTGGGATGGCGGCAATACGGATACGCCCGGACAGGCCATGTCGCGCCGCCCGCATCTCTTCGCGCATGGTCCTGGAATCGCCGACGATGCGACGCGCCCACACCAGCACCTGCTTGCCTTCCGGCGTCAGCCCCTGAAAGCGCGAACCGCGATTGACCAGCATGACGCCGAGCTGGCCCTCCAGCTGCTTGATCCCGGCCGACAAGGTCGGCTGCGTGACGCCGCACGCTTCCGCCGCCCGGCCGAAATGCTCCTCCTTGGCCAGCGCGATGAAGAATTCGAGCTTGTCGATCATACCATCCGTCCGTTCGTTGCACGCAAGGTCGGGGAAATTGCCTTTCGCCGCAAGCTCTACCCGCAATTGGCCATGCATCCACATCTTTGGGCCGGCTGGCTGTTTCCCCCGGCCGAACACGGCGCTATGTGGTTGGATGGAATACGAGGAGATCGGACATGCTGGGCTGGTTCCGCAAGCTTTTGCCGCGCGAAGATCGCTTCTTCGACCTCTTTGAACGGCATTCCCGCACCGTGGTCGGCGGCGCCGAGGCGCTGGAGCAGCTCCTGCAGGGCAAGGACATCGATCGTTGGTGCCAGAAGATCATCGATCTCGAGGACGAGGCCGATCATATCACGGCCGAAGTGCTGCTGGCGGTGCGGCGTTCCTTCATCACGCCCTTCGATCGCGGCGACATCAAGGACCTGATCCAGTCGATGGATGACGCCATCGACATGATGCACAAGACCGTCAAGACGGTGAAGCTGTTCGAAAAGAAGGAATTCGACCCGCTGATGCAGGAGATGGGTGGCGTCATCGTTGCCGCCTCCAAGCTGGTTGCCGAAGCGATCCCGCTGCTCAGCAAGGTCGGCACGCACACGGTACGCCTCAACGCCATCGCCGAAGAGGTGATGCGCGTCGAAAGCCGCGCCGACGATCTGCATGAGCAGGGATTGAAGGACCTGTTCAAGCGGCATGGCCGCAGCGATCCGATGGCCTACCTGATCGGCTCGGAGATCTACGGCCAGCTGGAGAAGGTGGTCGACCGCTTTGAGGACGTCGCCAACGAGATCAGCGGCATCGTCATCGAGAACGTTTAGGCAATGGAAGCCACCATCGCCTTTCCCGTGCTGATCGGCCTTGTCGCCGTCGCGCTGTTTTTCGATTTTCTCAACGGCCTGCACGATGCAGCGAACTCCATCGCCACCATCGTCTCCACCCGCGTGCTGAGACCGCAATATGCGGTCCTGTGGGCGGCTTTCTTCAATTTCATCGCCTTCATGTTCTTCGGCCTTCACGTGGCTGAAACTGTGGGAAAAGGTATCGTCGACGTCAGCATCGTCACGCCGGCGGTGATCTTCTCGGCGCTCGTTGGCGCCATCGTCTGGAACATCGTCACCTGGATTGCCGGCATCCCGTCCAGCAGTTCGCATGCCCTGATCGGCGGGCTCGTCGGCGCCGGCGTTGCAAAGGCTGGGCCCGGCGCCATCGTCTGGACCGGGCTTGGCAAGACGGTCGCCGCAATCGTCGTGTCGCCGGCGACAGGGTTTGTTCTGGCGCTGGTCCTGATCCTGGCCGTTTCCTGGCTGTTCGTGCGCCAGACACCGTTCGCCGTCGACAGCACCTTCCGCGTCATGCAGTTCTTTTCGGCCTCGCTTTATTCGCTAGGGCACGGCGGCAACGACGCCCAGAAAACCATGGGCATCATCGCCGTGCTGCTCCATTCGCAAGGTATGCTCGGCGGGACGTTCTACGTGCCGCTGTGGGTCGTCCTCACCTGTCAGACAGCACTGGCGCTCGGCACTTTGTTCGGCGGCTGGCGCATCGTTCACACGATGGGCTCGAAGATCACCCGGCTGAATCCGATGCAGGGCTTCTGCGCCGAGACCGGCGGCGCCATCACCCTGTTTGCCGCCACCTGGCTCGGCGTCCCCGTGTCGACCACCCATACCATCACCGGGGCCATCATCGGTGTCGGCGCCGCCCGCCGCGTCTCGGCCGTGCGCTGGGGCATTGCCGGCAACATCGTCATCGCCTGGATCGTCACCTTGCCGGCCACGGCTGCAATTTCGGCGCTCACCTACCTAGCGGTTGGCCTGGCAGGGTGAGGCGGACACCGGTGGTGCTTGGAGTCGCTGCCAATCTGCACTATCTGAGCCGCAGCCAAACGCCTAGGGAACAATGCATGTCCGTCACCAAGGAAATCGTCACCGAGCGTCTGAAGTCGGTCAACGGGCCGGACTTCACCGGCAACATCGTCGACCTCGGTATGGTTTCGGAGATTTTCATCGCCGATTCGAAAGTGTTTTTCTCGATCACCGTTCCCGCCGCCCGCGCACAGGAGATGGAGCCGCTGCGCGCCGCAGCCGAGCGTGTCGTCAAGGCGATCCCTGGTGTCGCCGGCGCCGTCGTCGCGCTGACGGCGGAGAAGAAGGGCGGCGGCATGGAGGCTCCGGTTGCGTCGCGTCCCGCGCCCAGGCCCGCACCGCCGGCTGCGCCAGGCGGGCCGCGCCCAACTCCACACACTCCAGCCCCGCACGCCTCGGCCTCGCAAAGCTCGGGCAAGCGCGGCGTGCCCGGAATCGAGGCGATCATCGCGGTGGCGTCCGGCAAGGGCGGCGTCGGCAAGTCGACCACCGCTGTCAACATCGCGCTTGGCCTCGCCGCCAACGGTTTGCGTGTCGGCGTGCTCGATGCCGATATTTATGGCCCGTCCATGCCCAGGCTGCTCAACATCCATGGCCGGCCGCAGACCGTCGACGGCAAGATCCTGAAACCGATGGAGAATTACGGCCTTAAGGTGATGTCGATGGGCTTCCTCGTCGACGAGGAGACGCCGATGATCTGGCGCGGTCCGATGGTGATGTCGGCGCTGACGCAGATGCTGCGTGAGGTCGAATGGGGCCGCCTCGACGTGCTCGTCGTCGACATGCCGCCCGGCACCGGCGACGCCCAGCTGACCATGGCCCAGCAGGTGCCGCTGGCCGGCGCGGTCATCGTCTCGACGCCGCAGGACCTGGCGCTGATCGACGCCCGCAAAGGATTGAATATGTTCAAGAAGGTCGACGTGCCGCTGCTCGGCATCGTCGAGAACATGAGCTATTTCATCGCCCCCGATACCGGCAAGCGCTACGACATCTTTGGCCATGGCGGGGCGCGGCGCGAGGCCGAGCGCCTCGGCGTGACCTTCCTCGGCGAAGTGCCGCTGGAAATGGGCATTCGCGAAAGTTCTGATGAAGGTGCTCCGGTGGTGGCGTCGAAGCCAGACAGCGCCGAGGCGAAGATCTATCGCGGCATTGCTTCGAAGGTCTGGGACCGGGTCAACGAAGAACGCGGCGCGGCCGAAGCGGCGGTGCCGAACATCGTGTTCGAGTAGCTCGGATATCCCTCCCCCTTGAGGGGAGGGTGGCCCGAAGGGCCGGGTGGGGTCCGCGGTGACACGCTCGACGCTATTTCTTTACAAGTCGAGGCAGCTCAACTCACGTTGAGGCAGTTGAGGCGACCCTCACCCGCCTCGCTTCACGAGGCACCCTCCCCTCAAGGGGGAGGGGAACCCACCTTCTCGCCAAAGCTTGAAAAGAACTGCAAGGCCAGCTTCTTCGAAGTCGATTCGATGAGCCGGCTGCCGAGTTGGGCGATCTTGCCGCCGACTTCGGCTTTGGCCGCGTATTTGAGGACCGTCGCATCCGGCCCGTCCGCCGTCAGCGTCACGTCGGCGCCACCCTTGGCGAAGCCGGCAATACCGCCCTTGCCCTCGCCCTGGATGGTGTAGGAGTGCGGCGGCTTCAGGTTCTTCAACGTCACCTCGCCGTTGAATGTCGCCTTGATCGGACCGATCTTCAACACCACCGTCGCCGCCATTTCGGTCGGCGATTTCATCTCCAGGTGCTGGCAGCCGGGAATGGTCGCCTGCAAAACCTTCGGGTCGTTCAGCGCGTCCCACACTTTCTGCAGGGGGGCGGCAATGCGTTCCTCGCCTTCGATCACCAAAGCCATCGACACCTCCCGGACAGACTTCGAAGGCCTAACGCACGGTCTGGTCTGTGTCTATCGCACCAAAGTCCGGTTGCGACGGTGCGCCCTCTTGCCTGCTTCCGCGCGTTGCCATATCGATTTGTCTTACAAATACGGAGACCATGATGGCAGGCGCCCCCACCGGAAAGAAGAAGTTTCGCTCGCAGGAGTGGTTCGACAATCCCGACAATCCAGGCATGACCGCGCTCTACCTCGAGCGCTACCTGAACTACGGCCTGACGCGGGCCGAGCTGATGTCGGGCAAGCCGCTGATCGGCATCGCCCAGACCGGCTCGGATCTGTCGCCATGCAACCGCCACCATATCGAACTGGCCAAGCGCGTGCGCGAAGGCATCGTCTCGATGGGCGGCATCCCCTTCGAATTCCCGTGCCATCCGATCCAGGAGACCGGCAAGCGCCCGACCGCGGCACTCGACCGCAACCTTGCCTATCTCGGCCTGGTCGAAGTGCTTTACGGCTATCCGCTCGACGGCGTCGTGCTGACCATCGGCTGCGACAAAACCACGCCGGCGCTGCTGATGGCGGCGGCCACCGTCAATATTCCGGCCATAGCACTTTCGGTCGGACCGATGCTCAATGGCTGGCACAAAGGCAAGCGCACGGGATCCGGCACCATCGTCTGGGAATCGCGCCAGCGGCTCTCCGCCGGCGAGATTGACTATGACGAGTTCATGGACATCGTCGCCTCATCGGCGCCGTCGACCGGCTATTGCAACACCATGGGCACCGCCACCACGATGAACTCGCTGGCAGAGGCGCTCGGCATGCAATTGCCGGGTTCGGCCGCCATTCCCGCACCCTACCGCGAGCGCGGCCAGATCTCCTATGAGACCGGCAAGCGCATCGTCGAGATGGTGCATGAGGATCTGAAGCCGTCCGACATCATGACGCGCAAGGCCTTCGAGAACGCCATTGTCGTCAATTCGGCGATTGGCGGCTCGACCAATGCCCCGATCCACCTCAACGCGATTGCCCGTCATCTCGGCGTGCCGCTCACCAATGACGACTGGCAGACGGTCGGCCTCCATGTGCCGCTCATCGTCAATCTGCAGCCATCGGGCGAATATCTCGGCGAAGACTATCACCATGCCGGCGGCGTGCCGGCTGTGGTGGCCGAGTTGATGAAGGCCAAGCTGCTGCCTTATCCCGAAGCGATGACCGTCAATGGCAAGACTATCGGTGACAATTGCAAGGGTGTCGCCAACGAGAACACCGACGTCATCCGCACCGTCGCCGAGCCGCTGAAGGCCAATGCCGGCTTCATCAATCTCAGCGGCAATCTGTTCGATTCCGCAATCATGAAGATGAGCGGCATCTCGCCGGAATTCCGCGAGCGCTATCTCTCCAACCCGAACGACCCGGAAGCCTTCGAAGGCAACGCCATGGTCTTTGACGGTCCGGAGGACTACCACGCCCGCATCGACGATCCGGCGCAAGGCATCGACGAGCACACCATCCTGTTCATGCGCGGGGCCGGCCCGATCGGCTATCCCGGCGGCGCCGAGGTGGTCAACATGCAGCCGCCCGCCTATCTCATCAAGAAGGGCATTCACGCGCTGGCCTGCATCGGCGATGGCCGCCAGTCGGGCACATCGGGCTCGCCCTCTATCCTCAACGCTTCGCCGGAAGCCGCCATTGGCGGCGGCCTGGCGCTGCTCAAGACCGGCGACCGTGTGCGCATCGATTTACGGAAAGGCACTGCCAACATCCTCGTCACCGACGAGGAAATCACGCGCCGCCGTGCCGAACTGCAGGTCGATGGCGGCTATCATTATCCCAAGCATCAGACGCCATGGCAGGAGATCCAGCGCTCCATGGTCGACCAGTTCTCGGAGGGCATGGTGCTGAAGCCGGCGGTGAAATACCAGGACGTCGCCCATACCAGCGGCGTGCCGAGGGACAACCACTGAGCACCCGCTTGATATGAAAATGCCGGCCTGATCGGGCCGGCATGAAAGCCTTGGCGTAAGCTTGTTTGGATGGCGGCCTCAGGGTGGAGGCGGGCCGGACGAAGCGGCGATGGCTGTGATGCCGGAGAGTCGTCCTGCCTTGCGGATGACTGGTGTGTGATACTGTTTCTTCATGGGACCCGTTGCCCGTTTAGATCACTGCTCGCACGCCAACTGATCCCACCTGTCAGTATGACATTGCAGTCCTCGTCAGTTTCGGGTTTTTTGACACGAAATCAAGAGGGGTCCAGAGAGTCGTCCATGATGATGGTTTTCCGCCACGGGCGTATCCTTGCCGCCTAGCCCGATCGACATTGCCCCGGTCGACATTGCTATTGTCGGCGCGGGCATGGCCGGTCTCTTCCTGGCGTGGCGCTTGTCCCAAAGTGAAAAGCCCGCAAGGATCGCTGTTTTCGAATCCGCCGGTCGCGTCGGCGGTCGGGCCTCCACGGTCTCATTTCCCGGAGAGCCGAACTTCGGCATCGATCTCGGCGCGATGATGCTGATGCCGCAACATCGGCTGCTCAAAAAACTCATGGCGACGCTGGATGTAAAGCTGTCGGGTATGGACGTCGTCACCGGCGCCAACCGGCTCCATCTGCGCGGTAGGAGCCTGCCCTACGCCGCTATATCGCGCTTTGCGCCGCGCCGCCTGTTTGCCTATGACGTGACGCGTCGGCTGCAGGAAAAAGGCCCGTCCCGCCTGCTGCGAAAGGCGGCAGCACTGATCCTGCCGGGTTCGGAGGCCTTCGGCAGCGCCGAATGGAACGGCGCCGCAGGCTTCGTTTATCGCGGCCGCAAGCTGGCGGATTGGGCGACTTGGGATGTGCTGGCGACGGTCTTGACCCCGGAGGAAATGGCTTTTGCCGAGGACGCGGTGGGCTATTCGTTGCTCCTGCGTGGACCCAACGCCGCCGAGACGTTCAGGCTTGCGCTCGGCGAGCTGAGCGGCGGCCGCTCCTATTGTTCCCCCGATGGCGGGTTCCAGCCGGTTGCGGAGCGAATGGCCGGGCGGATCGCTGTCAGCGGCGGCGCCGTCCATCTCGATCACACCGTGACCGCCATCGCCCGCTCGGCGCAAGGGATGGTCTTGTCTGTCGAGGGGCAGGGCGGGACGGTCGAGGCGCGCAAGGTCGTGCTGGCGTTACCGGTCCGCCCCCTGCGGACCCTGCTGGAAAAGTCCGGCATCGAGCAGCCCAGCGATCTGCCGGCACCGGAACCCTGGCCGATGCTCACGCTGGCCGCCTGCTATGCCAGCCCGTGGTGGGCTCGAAACGGCATCGCGGCCGGCCACAGCGTGACCGATCTGCCGGCTCGCCAGATATGGCAGTTCACAAAAGCGGACGCTCGCGACGCGACGATTCGTCGGAGCGTCGCCATGGCCTATTGCGATGGCAAGCACATGGTATTCTGGCGCTCACTGCTGCCTGAGCTCGCTCGGCGCCACGGCTTTGCGGTTTTGGCCGAGGGACATTCCGCGCTCGAGGCCTTTCACGGCCAGATGGTCGAAGTCCATGGCAAACACGGCGCCATCTCGAAACCCATCGGCGGGTTTGCGCAGGATTGGGGTGCGCCGGCCTATGGCGGCGCGTCGCATGTCTGGGACCGTGGCATAGATATCTCCGGTATAAAACTGGCGAGCCATACGCTCGCTCCGGGCATTCATGTCTGTGGCGAAGCGTGGTCCAACAATCACGGCTGGATCGAGGGCGCGCTGGAAAGTGCGGAAGACCTGTTGCAGCGGGAATTCGGGCTCGACGCCTGGTTTGCCTGAGACTCCGGAAAGGCGATGAAAAACGATCCTACATTCCCATATGAGTGGTCGGCTATCGGACGGAAAGTATCAACGTGACTAAACGGCGCTCTTCCCTCGGTTTCCTCGGCATGTTCGGCCGCTCGGGTGACTTGCGGGAACTGGACAACGCGCTGCGCGGCGCCGACCTTCACCCGGCACTGGTGCCAGAGGGAGTAAAGCTCACCATCGTCAATCTGATGAAGGATCACTGGCCGGACGAGCCCCCGCCAGAGGCTTATCGGTCCGTGGCGCAGCTGTTTGGTTATTGCATCGCAGGCCCACAAACCTTTGAGCAGGCCAATGGGCCGGAGCGGGGGCTGGACGCTGAGCGCCGCATCGAGGCAGCGCTTGAAACCGGCGACAGCCTGGATGCCCAGATCGTGCTGATGGCGCTGCATGGCAAGCTGATCAGCGCCGAAGTCGTCGAGCGCTTTGGGCTAAGTGCGGACTGACCTTCGTAAGGTGAAGCTTACCCGCCCATGCCGCTGCGTGGCAGCTTGATCATCTCGCCGAAGCGGGCGCGCAATTTGTCGTCTAGCAGCTTCGGCACATGGCGCGGGAAGCGCTCGGCAAGCACGCGCTTCTTTTCGATGATCGCCCGCTGCAAGATGTCGGGCCGGCCCTTCTCGTTCCATTCCTTGGGCGAAAAGCGGTCGCCGACGGCCGGATAAAAATACTCGGTCTGCATCAGGCGCAGCGTCTGCTCGTTGCCGAGATAGTGGCCTGGGCCATTCATGCAGACTTCGGTGATGGTGTCGATCGACAGCGCTTCGTCGGTCACTTCGATGCCCCGCACGCAGCGCAGGCAGTGGCCCAGCATGTCATTGTCTATGATCAGGCTCTCCAGGCAAAAGCCGAGCAGCGAGGCGTGCATGCCCGCCGATTCATAGACCAGATTGAGGCCGGCAAGACCGGCCATCACGTCGGTGATCCCCTTTTCATAGCCGGACTGGATGTCGGGCAGTTTCGAATCCGTCATGCCGGCGGCCGAGCCGCCCGGCAGGTCGTAGAACTGCGCCATCTGCGCGCAGGCCGAAGTCAGTACTGCCTGCTCGGCCGAGCCGCCCGACATGGCGCCGGTCCTCAGGTCGGAGACGAACGGCCAGGTGCCGAAGATCGCCGGATGCCCGGGCTTGATGGCGTTGACGTAGATGAGGCCGACCAGCACTTCGGCCACCGCTTGCACCACAGCGCCGGCAATCGCCGCGGGAGCGGTGGCGCCGGCCTGGCCGGCCGATAGAAGCAGGATCGGGATGCCGCCGTCGACACAGGCTTCGAGCACGCCGCAGGCGTCCTCGGCAAACTTCATCGGCGGCACGACGAAGCAATTGGAGTTTGACACGAACGGCCGGGCGCGAAAGTTCTCCTCGCCGCCGGCGATCGCATAAAGCATTTCCAGCGCCGGCTGCACGTTCTCGCGCACCGTGAACGAGGTGCCGACATGCTTCGACGTGCCCATCACGCAGGCGTAGAGCGTGTTGAAGTCCATTTCGAGCGGATCGGGAATGTCGCGCGGCACCATCGGCCGCTGGAAGAAATGGATGTTGTCGAGCCCTTCGACGAGGCGAGCGGCATCATAAATGTCCTGCACCAGCGACTCGCGGTATTCGCGCTTTTCGACATCGACCAGATGCACCGCCGCACCCGCCGTGCCGTAATGCACGCGCTTGCCCTGGATCAGCATGTCATGCCTGGGGTCCTGGCCGTGCAGCGTAAAATTTCGCGCGGCTCGTCTGATCGTGTCCATCACAAGCCCGCGTGGGAAACGGACGCGGCCGTCATCGCCGTAAACGGCGCCGACCCCGGTCAGCGCCTCGACGCAGGAGGGAATGGCATTGGCGAAGCCGACGGTCTCCAGCAGCGTCAGCACCGCTTCATGGATGCGCTCCTGGTCGTTCCGGTTGAGCGGGCCGTAACTGCCGCCTTCAAGCCCGGCACGTACCGGCCTGATGTCGTCGGCCAAAGGTGCTGCCCGCATGGCGCGGCGCGCTTCGCGCCCGCCGGATCGTCGCGAACGCTGGTCGGCTGATGTATCTTTAGGAGCCGCATCCTTAAGAGCCGCATCCTGCTGCTCAACAGCCGCTGACATGGGGGGCACTCCACCTTTAGCTTGCGAAACACGACGCGGTGATTGGTCCACCGTCGGCCTGCTTCGTCCCTCTGTCAGCCGACTATGCCGTTGCCATTGGCCCAGCCTATGGGCCAGTCAACGCAGCCGAGTATGCCAGAGAGCTAATGCAGAATGTTGGTGATCATGCCAAGGGCCGGGCTGTTCAAAGCCCCGGCACAGGCAAATCAGGCTGCAGCGGGCCTGCGTCCGGCTGCGGTCGCGAGCTCGCGAATACCCGGCTCGATGTGCTGCAGTGCGATCGAGGAAATGCCCAAGCGCATGAAACGCGACGGCTTTTCGGTGCGATCGAAGAAGCGATCGCCCGGCTCGATGATGACGCTGCGCGAGGCCGCGGCCTCGGCCAGTCCACGTGAATCGGTGCCGCGCGGGCCTTCCAGCCAGAGCGATGTGCCGCCGGCCGAATCGGTCGAGCGCCATTCCGGCAGGAATGCGGAAATCGCATGGACCAGACGCTTGCGCCGCTCGTCGAAGGCCGACGACAGCCGCCGCACCAGGGCTTCGTGATGGCCGAGCGACAGGAACAGCGCGACCGCGCGCTGGTTGTTGGCCGGCGGGTGCCTGAGCATGAAGCGACGCAGCGCCCTGAGCTCGGAGATTAGTCCAGCCGAAGCGACGATGTAGCCAAGCCGCAGGCCCGGAGCCAGCGTCTTCGACATCGAGCCGACATAGACGACGCGACCCGAGCGATCGAGGCTCTTCAGCGCCTGCTGCGGCGCCTCGTCGAGAAGCTGGCTGTCATAGCCGTCCTCGATGATGATCTGGTTGTGGCGGTTGGCGCGCGCCAGAAGGTCCTGCCGCCGCTCCGCCGACAGCGGCACCATGGTCGGGCAGTGGTGGCTGGGGGTGACGAAGACAAAGCCGGAATCGTTGGGAATGGACGAGGTGACGATGCCGGACTGATCGACCGGAACCGGCTGGATTTCGGCGCCTGCCAAGCGGAAGATCGAGCGCGCGTCGGGGTATCCCGGGTCTTCCATCGCGACCTTGGAGCCCTTTGTCATCAGCAGTGTCGCCAGCATATAGAGCGCGTTCTGGGCGCCCAGCGTGACGATGATCTCGTCCGGATTGGCGAAGATGCCGCGCCGCGGCAACAGCCGCGCCTGGATCTGCTCGATCAAGAGCGGATCGTCACGATCGACCATGTCGGAGGCCCAGTTGCGGATTTCGAGCACGGCCAGCGCCATGCGGTTGCACTCGCGCCATTCGGCTGTCGGGAACAGCGCCGGGTCGAACTGGCCGTAGACGAAGGGGTAGGAGGACTTGATCCAGTTGTCGTGCTTGGCCGGTGGCGGCATGTCGCTGGCGGCGATCTGCCGGCGTGCCTTCCAGTCGATCTCGTTCTGCTGGTCGGGCGCCTTCTGGTGCGGCTTGGCGGGGGTGGCCAGCACATCCGGATTGACGAAATGGCCGCGCCGTTCGCGCGCCACCAGGAAACCTTGGTCGACCAATTGCTGGAACGCCAGCACCACAGTGCCGCGCGCGACGCCGAGTTTTTCAGCCAGGATGCGGCAGGACGGAAGCGGCATCGAAGCGGCGATCTGCCGGTCGAGAATGGCGGCGACGATCGCCTGACGGATCTGCGCCTGCAGGGTCTGGCCCGATTCCGCCGAAATCCGGAACAGGCCGGACCATATGGCCGTGTCGTTACGCTGTGGCATGGAAGGTGTTCCTCGATGGCCAGTCTTTTTTGCTTGGCTGGACCAGCGGAAGGTAACCGTGGCACAAGGGGTTGCGCCAATCAATTTTTCTGATCGCTGGGATTTATGCCAGTGATCTATGCGCGACGCGCAGCGTCGTCGCATCCCCGGGTGACGCTTGCGTCATCCCGCAGCGCGGACGCCCGCGCGATGCGAAGCGTCGTCGCTACTCCCATCAAATCATCCAGGGCGGCGCGCAGCGTCATAGCTCCATCACATCGCACTATGCTGCACTGCGTCATCCCCACGCATTGAAACATGCGGAATTCGGCTCGATAACGTCACCCCGACGACACGCGCCGGAAACATCCGGTCTGATAAGATGTCGTGAAAAAACTATCAGGAGCCGGCAGTGGATCATTCCTCCTTCGACAAACAGCTTGTCGCCTTGCGTGCTGCGCGCGCGGCGGCATCGGGCACGATGCGCGAGGCTTTTGCCGCCGACCCCAAGCGCTTCGAGACATTTTCGGCCAGCGACGGCGACCTTTTGCTCGACTGGTCGAAATGCGCGGTCGACCGGCGCACGATGGAACTGCTCGAGAAGCTCGCCGCCGCCGCCGATCTCGAAGGTCGCCGGGCCGCAATGTTTTCCGGCAAGAAGATCAACATCACCGAAGACCGCGCCGTGCTGCACACGGCGCTACGCAACCTCGCGGGCAAGGGCGTCACGGTCGACGGCCAGGACGTCAAGGCGGATGTGCTGTCCGTGCTCGACGCCATGGGCGCTTTCGCCGATGCCATTCGCTCCGGCAAGGCCGCCGGCGCCACCGGCAAGAAAATCACCGATATCGTCAACATCGGCATTGGCGGCTCCGATCTCGGCCCGGCCATGGCGACGCTGGCGCTGGCGCCCTATCACGACGGCCCGCGCGCGCACTACGTCTCCAACATCGACGGCGCCCATATCCACGACACGCTGAAGGGCCTGTCGGCCGAAACCACCCTGTTCATCATCGCCTCGAAGACCTTCACCACGGTCGAGACGATGACCAATGCCGAGACGGCGCGCGAATGGGTGCAGAAGGCGCTCGGCAAGGAAGCCGTCGGCAAGCATTTCGCCGCCGTCTCGACCGCGCTCGACCTGGTTTCCAAGTTCGGCATCGAAGCGGATCGCGTGTTCGGCTTCTGGGACTGGGTCGGCGGCCGCTATTCGCTGTGGGGCGCCATCGGCCTGCCGGTGATGATCGCCATCGGCCCGCGCAACTTCCGCGCCTTCCTCGATGGCGCGCATGAGATGGACGAGCACTTCCGCACCGCACCCCTGCAGAAGAACCTGCCGGCGCTGCTGGGGCTGGTCGGCTGGTGGCATCGCGTGATCTGCGGTTATCCGGCGCGTGCGGTCATCCCTTATGACCAGCGCCTTTCCAGGCTGCCGGCCTATCTGCAGCAGCTCGACATGGAATCGAACGGCAAGGGCGTCACCCTCGACGGCACGCCGGTGACGACGCCGACCGGACCGCTGGTCTGGGGCGAGCCCGGCACCAATGGCCAGCACGCCTTCTTCCAGCTGCTGCACCAGGGCACCGATTTCATCCCGGTCGAGTTCCTTGCCGCTGCCGTCGGCCATGAGCCGGATCTGAAGCACCAGCACGATCTACTGCTTGCCAATTGCCTGGCCCAATCGGAAGCGTTGATGAAGGGCCGCACGCTGGACGAGGCTCGCGCGCAGATGCTGGCCAAGGGCATGAAGCCGGCCGATGTCGACAGAATAGCCCCGCACCGCGTCTTCTCCGGCAACCGCCCCTCGGTGACGATCCTCTACCGCAAGCTCGACCCGCGCACCTTCGGCCGGCTGATCGCGCTTTACGAGCACCGCGTCTTCGTCGAAGGCACTCTGTTCAACATCAATTCCTTCGACCAATGGGGCGTCGAGCTCGGCAAGGAGCTGGCGACCGGCTTGTTGCCAGTCGTGGAAGGCAAGGAGAGCGCCGCCAAGCGCGACGCATCGACGGCCGGGCTGGTGGCGCGCATCCAGCAACTGCGGGGGGCTCAATGAAAAATCCGGCCGACATCAAGGGCATCTTGTTCGACAAGGACGGCACGCTTGTCGATTTCAACGCGACCTGGCTCGGCATCGCCGATTTCATGGCCATGGATGCCGCCGAGGGCGATCGCTGGAAAGCCGACAGGCTGCTTTCAGCGGCGGGCTTCGATTTTGTCGCCAAGCGCTTCAAGCCGGATTCCATCTTCGCCTCGGGCACCAATATGGATGTCGTCGAACTGTGGTTCCCGCGCCTGTCCGACGAGGACCAGATGCTGGCCGTCGCCCGCTTCAACGAGATCACCTCGGTGCAAGGCTCGTCGATGGCGGTGGCCTTGCCCGGCGTCGTCGCGGCGCTGACGGCTCTGCACAAGCGTGCCTACCGGCTCGGCGTCGCCACCAACGATTCGACCGCCGGTGCCGAAAAGACCATGGTCACGCTCGGCGTCGCCCAGCTGTTCACCGCCGCCTATGGCTATGACGCGGTCGCCAATCCGAAACCGGCGCCGGACACGATCGTCGCCTTTTGCGACCTGACCGGGCTGAGGCCGTCAGAGATCGCCATGGTCGGCGACAACCGCCACGACCTGGAGATGGCGCGTGCCGGCGGCTGCGGCCTGGCGGTCGGCGTGCTCTCCGGCACCGGCACGCGTGAATCGCTGTCGGCGATCGCCGATGTCGTTTTGGATTCTGTTGCCGACCTGCCGGACTTTCTGTCGGCGCGGGTCAAGGAGGCGATCTGACGGGGGAAGTTAGGGCAAGGCGAAAGTCAGCTGGGCTTTCCCGCCAATGGCCGAGATTGGTGGAAAGCGGAACGGCCGATTTCGGATTGGTTAAAGAAGAAGCAGTCTTCAGTAGCTCAACGCTTTCCCGGTTCCCCTAGCGGCGGCGTCCGCGCTCCGAATGCTTGTCGAAGGTTTCTTTGAATTCACGGTATTGGTGATAGAGCTTCGCAACGTATTTCTCATGGTGGCGCAGCAGGTAGAGCACAAAGAGACAGAACGCGACCGAGCCCGCCCAGAGCAAAATGCCAGTCGAATAGCACCAAAAGGCCTCGCATGTCCTCCAGCTAGTGAACCTGCCTTTCCATCGGCCGGTTGTGACAAGCAATATGAGCCGCCAGCTGGAGAAGGCGAGAACCACCAGAACCACGGCGTAGGAGATGATCTTCGCTCTCTTGGTCATCCGACTGCCCCCTCTATAGTATGGCCCCGAAAGCAATTGCCAAGGCCGGGCTCCGGTTCATGACATAGCCCGGGCCGAAGACGGCGGCGAGGGCGTCGGGATCGACACAGCGCACACTGGTACAGGAACCACCTCGCGAAACCGTAAAGATCGCAGTCGGAATCCGAGTTATCAGCGGCGGCGTGCGGGCGGCTGAAGGATTCGCATATTTCTCGAAACTTGCGACAGATATGATCCAAGATACCAGTAAGCTGCAAGGTCCGCTTTAAGCGTCCTTGCCTCCGGCCATGAACGGCAGAGATGGGGGCGAACTCACTCATTTCGACTGATCTGTTTTTGATCCGGGCGCTAGCTAGCAGTCTTCCTGCTCGAACGAAAACACCCCGCTCGGCCTGGTCACAGCACCCCTCACGTCGCCGAAATCCAGCACCTGATATTCGGCCAGCAACCGCAGCCGGGCTAGCGGCAGGTCGGCGCGGCGGGGATCGCCGACCAGCACCTCGATGCCGGCTGCCAGGCAGCGGTCGAGGAACGGGATCACCCGCAGAGCAACCTCGCGGCCGTAGAACACGTCGCCGGCAAGCACGAGGTCGACGGCCGGCGGCGGGCCTGTGGTGATGTCCTTGTCGACAATGGTGATCTCGACGCCGTTGGCCGCGGCATTGATGCCGATCGCGGCGACGCCGTTGCGGTCGATCTCGGCCGCGATCACCGCGCTGGCGCCGGCCTTGGCGGCGGCGATGCCGACAAGGCCCGAGCCGGCGCCGAGGTCGAGCACGCGGCGGCCGGCCACGCTTTGCGGATGGTCGAGTATATAGCGCGCAAGCACGGCGCCGCCGGCCCAGGCATAGGCCCAGTAGGGCGGCTGCGGCTCAGCTTCGTGCTCCTTGGTTTGGCTGCCGTCTTCCGGTCCATGAGCTCGCCACTCGACAAGCCGCCTCAGGCCGCTGCCGGAATGAGCCGTATAGAGCTGGATTTCACGAAGGGCGGGAACGGGCGCAAGCCGCAGGTTCGCCTTGATGAACACTACTGCATCGGGACGCCGACTATCGTCCGCCATCCCGCCGTCGCCAGGCTCGCCGTTCAAACTATTCCCGCAGCGCCCGGCGCAAAATCTTGCCCACCGGCGTCTTCGGCAGCTCGGTCCTGAACTCGATGTATTTGGGTCGCTTGTAGCCGGTCAGGTTCTCGCGGCAATAGGCGGTCAGTGCCTCGACGGTCAGCGCCGGGTCCTTCTTGACCACGAACAGCTTCGGCACCTCGCCCGAATGCTCGTCCGGCACGCCGACCGCCGCCACTTCGAGCACGCCCGGATGCTGGGCGACGACTTCCTCGAGTTCGTTGGGATAGACGTTGAAGCCGGAGACCAGGATCATGTCCTTCTTGCGGTCGACGATCTTGGTGTAGCCGCGCTCGTCCATGAAGCCCATGTCGCCGGATTTGAAAAACCCGTCCTTGGTCATCACCTTGGCGGTCTCGTCCGGCCGGTTCCAGTAACCGGCCATGACCTGCGGCCCGCGAATGCAGATCTCGCCGACCTCGCCGAGCGGCAGGTTGTTGCCGTCATCGTCGCGGATGACGATCTCGGTCGACGGCAGCGGCAGGCCGATCGTGCCGGTGAAATTGCTGTCGCTGAACTTGTTGGCGGTCGCCACCGGCGAGGTCTCCGACAGCCCGTAGCCCTCGGTGATCGAATTGCCGGTCAGCGCCTTCCAGCGCTCGGCAACCCCCTTCTGCACCGCCATGCCGCCACCCAGCGTCATGATCAGCGGCTTGAAGTCGAGCTTGCGGAAATCCTCGTTGTTGAGCAGCGCGTTGAACAGCGTGTTGAGGCCGGGGAAAATGTGCATCGGGTATTTCTGCAGCTCCTTGACGAAGCCGGGAATGTCGCGCGGGTTGGGAACGAGCACGTTCTGGGCGCCCTGCTGCATGCCCATCAGCGCGTTCACCGTCAGCGCGAAGATATGGTAGAGCGGCAGTGCGCAGATGAAGTTGAGATGCGCCGGTTTCGGCTTGATCGCGTAGGCGTCCTGCAGCCATAGCGTGTTCTGCGCGACATTGGACAGCACATTGGAGTGCAGCAGCACAGCACCTTTGGAAATCCCCGTGGTTCCGCCGGTATATTGCAGGAAGGCGATGTCGCCGGCCTCCATCTTGGCCGGTTTGAAGGCGATGCCGGCGCCGGCTTTCACCACCGCATTGAACTTGACATGGCCGGGCAGCGACCAGGCCGGCACCATCTTCTTCACCCGGCGCACGACGAGGTTGACGAGCGTGCCCTTGAGGCCGCCGAGCATGTCGCCCATCGCCGCGACCACCACATGCTTGACCGCCGTCCTGGCAATCACCGCCTCCAGGGTGCTGGCGAAATTCTCCAGAATGACGATCGCCTGCGCGCCGGAATCCTTGAGCTGGTGTTCGAGCTCGCGCGGCGTGTAGAGCGGATTGATGTTCACCACGACATAGCCGGCGCGAAGCACGGCCATCATCGCCACCGGATATTGCAGCACATTCGGCATCATCAGCGCCACGCGTGCGCCTTTCTGCAGGCCCTTCGATTGCAGATAAGCGCCGAAAGCGGCCGATTGCCGCTCGAGTTCGGCATAGGAGATCGACTTGCCCATGCAGACGTATGCCGGCTGGCCGGAAAACTGCTTGCAGGCGCCGACGAGGAAGTCGCCGATCGAACTGTAGGGCAGGGCGCCGATCTCCGCCGGCACGACTTTCGAATAGCTTTTTAGCCATGGCTTTTCCGGCAAGCCCGCGGCAAGCGCCGTCAGCGTATTCGGCAGTTTTTTGGCCGCGCCCGGCGACGGCTTCGAGGCGGGCTTCGCCGCGGCTGTCTTGGCGGCTGGCGGCTGGGCGGGCTTTGCAGCAGGTGCTGTCTTCGCCGCGCGCTTGACCGCAGGTTTCGCCGCCGGCTTGGCGCTTGCCTTCGCCGGCGTCGAGATTGCCGTTGGCTTGACGGCGGGAGTGGCTTTGGCCGGTGGCGCTTTCGACTTGGCGGCAGCGGCGGCCGGTTTTGAAGCTTTCGCCGCTTTTGCTTTCGCCGGGGCCGTTGTCTTTGTTGCTTTCGCCACCTCTAGCCTCCCTCAGTCGTTCTGTTGCCTGCTCCATGCTGCGCCGCCTCGATGTGGTGAGGCGTCCTCCGCTGCAGCGATGTCGCGGATTCCCGGAAAATCCAGCGTGTCACCTATCTATTGCGACTATCGGCGGCCGTGCAAGTCTTGCCCCAGCGGCAGGACGGCAAAGATTTGCCGTCGAAATCCTTCCCGCGACGCCGGCTCGGCAATGCCGTCCTGTCGTGTCGGTGGCGAAACCCAGGCTTGTGGATTTTTGGCTTACGATTGCTGCGATCAATGAAAAAATGCGGTCGTTAACAATCCCGTGATTAGCAGATTTTGCTATTTGTTTCTGCAGTTCGTCAAAGACCGAGAAATATTTTCTGCTTACGGTGGGGTAGGCAAACAGGGTGTTCCAAAGCCGGAAAAACGGTGCTTATATGCGCGCTTCGCGAGCCTATAGAGGGGCTTGGAAGAACATCAGGGAGTGCTCAATGAAAAAGAAACTGACTTTTGCAGCCGCGTTGCTGGCTGCAAGCGTCCTCGGCGGTGTGGCCAATGCCAAGACGCTGGTCTATTGCTCGGAGGCCTCGCCGGCCAACTTCGACCCGGGTACCACGACGGGCGGCAACGACTTCGACGCCTCGTCGCGCACCGTCTATTCGCGCCTGGTCGAGTTCAAGCATGGCGGCACCGAAGTTGTGCCCGGTCTCGCCGACAAATGGGAGATTTCGGACGACGGCCTGGTCTATACTTTCCACCTGCATCCGGGCGTGAAGTTCCAGACGACAGATTTCTTCAAGCCGACGCGTGATTTCAATGCCGACGACGTCGTCTTTTCGTTCGATCGCCAGTTCAACAAGGAAAACCCCTGGAACGGCGAGAAGTACCTGCCGAACCTGACCTGGGACTACTACACCGGCATGGACATGCCGAAATACGTCGCCAAGTGGGAAAAGGTCGATGACCTGACCGTGAAGCTGACGCTGACCGAGCCGAACGCGCCGATGCTGGCCAATCTCGGCATGGACTTCGCCTCGATCGTGTCGAAGGAATATGCCGACCAGCTGGAAAAAGACGGCAAGATGGCCGACTTCTCGACCAAGCCGGTCGGTACAGGTCCGTTCCAGTTCGTCGACTACCAGCTGGATTCGGTCATCCGCTATGCGGCCAACCCGGACTACTTCAAGGGCAAGGAAAAGATCGACGATCTCGTCTTCGCGATCACGCCTGACGCCACCGCCCGCATCCAGAAGGTGCTCGCCGGCGAATGCGATATCGCGCCCTATCCGAATCCTGCCGACATCGGCACGATCAAGGCCAACGCCGACGTGACCCTGATGGATCAGGCTGGCCTCAACATCGGCTATATGAGCTACAACACCACCATCCCGCCGCTCGACAAGCCTGAAGTGCGCCATGCGCTCAACCAGGCGATCGATCGGGAATCGCTCATCAAGTCGCTGTTCCAGGACGCCGGCGCCACGCCGGCCGTAAACCTGATCCCGCCGACCATGTGGTCGTGGAACAAGGACGTGAAGTCCGACGCCTATGATCCGGAAGCCGCCAAGAAGGTGCTGGCCGATGCCGGATTGAAGGAGATCCAGCTTTGGGCCTCCGACCGCGTCCGTCCCTACAACCCGAACTTCCAGCGCGCCGCCGAACTGATCCAGGCTGACTGGGCCAAGGTCGGCGTCAAGGCGGAGATCGTCAGCTACGAGTGGACGAAGTACCGCGAAGAAGGCAAGAAGAAGGAGCGTCCGGGCGCCTTCCAGATCGGCTGGACCGGTGACAATGGCGATCCGGACAATTTCTTCGCCACGCTGTTCGCCTGCTCGGCCATCGGCGTGTCGAACTACTCCAGCTGGTGCGACAAGGACTTCGAGGATCTGATCCAGAAGGCCAAGAAGACCAGCGACCAGGCCGAACGCACCAAGCTCTATGAAGAGGCGCAGGTTGTCTTCCAGAAGCAGGCTCCGGCCTTCCTCATGGCACACAGCCAGGTCTACGCAGTCGTGCGCAAGAATGTCAGCGGCTTCATGATGGACCCGCTCGGCATTCATCGCTTCGACGGCGTCGACAAGGCCGAATAGAACTGTTAGGCGGGCGGCGCGCAATCAGGCGCCGCCCGCTTTTCAAGATGCTCCGATATCTCCTAAACAAAATCGTCTTGGTGCTGCCGACGCTGATCGGCATCACCATCTGCGCCTTCGCTTTCGTCAGGCTGCTGCCCGGCGATCCCATTCTTGCCATGGCCGGCGAGCATGGCGTGTCGCCCGAGCGTTACGCGGAACTGAAGGAACAGTTCGGCTACAATTTGCCGATCTGGCAGCAATACGCGCATTATGTCCGCGATGCCGCGACCGGCAATTTCGGCGTGTCGATTTCGTCCAAGCGGCCGGTCATCGAAGATTTCATGACGCTCTTCCCGGCAACCATCGAGCTCTCAGTCTTCGCCATGATCTTCGCCATGGTGCTGGCCATCCCGGCCGGCATCATTGCTGCGGTCAAACGCGGCTCCTGGTTCGACCAGGGGCTGATGGGCACCGCCCTTGTCGGCTATTCCATGCCGATTTTCTGGTGGGGTCTGCTGCTGATCATCTTTTTCTCCGGCTATCTCGGCTGGACCCCGGTTTCAGGACGCATCGGCCTTCAGTTCTTTATCAAGCCGATCACCGGCTTCCTGACCCTCGACAGCCTGCTCTACGGCAAATGGGATGCTTTCCGCTCGGCATTGAGCCACCTGGTGCTGCCGACAATTGTGCTCGGCACCATCCCGCTGGCGGTGATCGCGCGCCAGACGCGCTCGGCCATGCTCGAAGTGCTGGGCGAAGACTATGTGCGGACCGCCCGCGCCAAGGGCCTGTCGTCGTCCCGCGTCATCGGCGTGCATGCGCTGCGCAATGCGCTGATCCCGGTGGTCACCACCATCGGCCTGCAGGTCAGTACCCTGCTCGCCGGCGCCATTCTCACAGAAACCATCTTCGCCTGGCCGGGCATCGGCAAGTGGATGGTCGAATCCATATCCAAGCGCGACTATGTCGTCGTGCAGTCAGGCTTGCTGCTGATCGCCCTTATCGTCATGGCGGTGAACCTGATCGTCGACGTGCTTTATGCCGTCATCAACCCGCGCATCAGGGCGGCGTGATGAGCCAGTCCACCGAAATCGCCCCGATGGCCGCCGGCAACCCTGACCGTCTGACCGGCTTCAGGACCTTCTGGCACTATTTCTCGGTAAACCGCGGCGCCGTCATCGGCCTGTTCGTCTTCATCTTGCTGGTGCTGGCCGCGCTCTTTGCACCGCTGCTGGCGCCCTATGCGCCCGACATCCAGGACAAGACCGCTTTCCTGCGTCCGCCGGCCTGGCAGGCGGGCGGCAGCATGGAATATCTGCTTGGCACCGACGCGGTCGGCCGCGACATGCTCTCGCGCCTGCTCTATGGCGCGCGTTTCTCGCTGCTCATCGGCGCCGTCGTGGTCACACTGGCGCTTGTCGGCGGCATCACGCTCGGCCTTTTGGCCGGCTATTTCCGGGGCTGGGTCGACGTGGCGATCATGCGCGTCATGGATCTGATCCTGTCCTTCCCGTCGCTGCTCTTGGCGCTGGTTCTGGTCACCATCCTCGGCCCCGGCCTGTTCAACGCCATGCTGGCCATCGCGCTTGTCCTGCAACCCCACTTTGCCCGTCTGGTGCGCGCTGCCGTCATGGCCGAAAAGAGCCGCGAATATGTGGTCGCCGCCAAGGTCGCCGGCGCCGGCCATATAAGGCTTATGCTGCGCACCATCCTGCCCAACTGCCTGGCGCCGCTGATCGTCCAGGGCACGCTGTCCTTCTCCAACGCCATCCTGGAGGCGGCCGCTCTCGGCTTTCTCGGCCTTGGCGCCCAGCCGCCGACACCGGAATGGGGAACCATGCTCGCCTCGGCGCGTGAATTCATCCTGCGCGCCTGGTGGGTGGTGACCTTCCCCGGTCTGGCCATCCTCATCACCGTGCTTGCCATCAACCTGATCGGCGACGGTCTGCGCGATGCGCTCGATCCGAAGCTGAGGAGGTCGTAATGGCGCTGCTCGACATCCGCAATCTCGTCGTCGAGTTCCAGACCGCATCCGGCCCGTTCCGCGCGGTCGATGGCGTCTCGCTCCATGTGAACGAACGTGAAGTGCTGGCCATCGTCGGCGAATCCGGCTCCGGCAAGTCGGTGTCGATGTTGGCTGTGATGGGGCTGTTGCCGTGGACGGCGACGGTCACTGCCGACGAGATGAGCTTCAACGGCCGCGATCTCCTGAAGATGAGCCCGGCCGACCGGCGCAAGATCGTCGGCAAGGACATGTCGATGATCTTCCAGGAGCCGATGGCCAGTCTCAATCCGTGCTTCACCGTCGGCTTTCAGATCGAGGAGGTGCTGCGCTTCCATATGGGCATGGACAAGGCCCAGCGTCGCGAGCGCGCCATCGAATTGCTGACGCAGGTCGGCATTGCCGAGCCGGCCGAACGGCTGAACTCGTTTCCGCACCAGATGTCGGGCGGCCAGTGCCAGCGCGTGATGATCGCCATCGCCATCGCCTGCAATCCGAAGCTTCTGATCGCCGACGAGCCGACCACCGCGCTCGACGTCACCATCCAGAAGCAGATCCTCGACCTGCTCGTGTCGCTGCAGGTCAAATACGGCATGGGCCTGATCATGATCACCCACAATATGGGCGTGGTCGCCGAGACGGCCGACCGCGTCATTGTCCAGTACAAGGGCCGCAAGATGGAAGAGGCCGACGTGCTGTCGCTGTTTGAATCGCCGAAGAGCAATTACACCCGCGCGCTTTTGTCGGCGCTGCCGGAAAATGCCGTCGGCGACCGGCTGCCGACCGTCTCGGACATGCTGTTCGAACCGGCTGCCGGGAGCGTCTGATGGGCATCAAGGTCGTCGAAGGCAAGGACATCGTGCGCGACTATCACGTCGGCGGCGGCCTGTTTCGCGGCGCGCGCACCGTGCATGCGGTCAAGGGCGTCTCGTTCAGCGTCGACAAGGGCAAGACGCTGGCCATCGTCGGTGAATCGGGCTGCGGCAAATCCACGCTGGCGCGCATCATCACGCTGATCGATCCGGCAACGTCGGGCGAGCTGTTCATCGACGGCAACAAGGTCGACATCGCAAGGAACGGCCTGACCAGGGAGATGCGCCGCAAGGTGCAGATCGTCTTCCAGAACCCTTACGGATCGCTCAATCCGCGCCAGAAGATCGGCGACGTGCTGGGCGAGCCGCTGCTCATCAACACCGACAAGCCGGCCGAAGAGCGGCGCGACCTCGCCATGAGGATGCTGAAGAAAGTCGGCCTCGGAACCGAGCACTACAATCGCTATCCTCACATGTTCTCGGGCGGCCAGCGCCAGCGCATCGCCATTGCCCGCGCGCTGATGCTGAACCCGAGCCTGCTGGTGCTTGACGAACCGGTCTCCGCGCTCGATCTTTCGGTGCAGGCGCAGGTGCTCAACCTGCTCGCCGACCTGCAGGACGAATTCCAGCTGACCTATGTCTTCATCAGCCACGATCTGTCGGTCGTGCGCTACATCGCCGACGATGTGATGGTGATGTATTTCGGCGAAGCCGTCGAATACGGCTCGCGCGAGGAGGTCTTCGCCGACCCCAAGCACAACTACACCAGGACGCTGTTCGCCGCGACGCCGCGCGCCGACGTCGCCTCGATCAAGGCGCGGCTGGCGAAGAAGAAGGCCGCCTGACCTCTCACCGAGAATTGTTTTTGAACAATCGGAAATGCGTCGCGGCGGTGGTTTGCCGGCAGGATTGATCGCGATCTGCGAGCTGCCGGGCGCAAGCCGCGTCGCAGGTTGGGGTGCGCCCCATCACTCACCCGCTCCGTGCTGGTAAAGCTCGTCCATGCTGAGCATTGCCAGGGTTGCGAAGGGGGCCTGTTTTTTCACCCGACCGCGGCTCAAGATCACCACGTCGTCGCAGAACGATATGGTGCTGTAATGATGACTGATGACAATGGTGGTGCGGCGGCCGGCCCGCGATTTCAGCGTCTCGACAATAGCGGCTTCTGACAACCCATCCACCGCACTGGTGGCTTCGTCGAGGATGAGAATATCGGGATCGCGCACCAGCGCCCGCGCCAGGGCGATCCTTTGCCTTTGTCCGGCTGACAGGTTGATGCCCCGGTATCCGACCAGTGTCGCGTAGCCCTGCGGCAGGTGCTCGATGAATTGATGTGCCTCGGCCAGCCTTGCGGCGCGCATGGCGTCGCTGGCCGACGCCGTGTCGTAGCCGTAGATAATGTTTTCAAAAATGGTGCCATCGACCAGTTCCAGCTCCTGACTGGCCAGGGCAATGTTCCGCCGCCACTGGCTTGGGTCGACTTCATCGAGCGGTGCCCCATCGACGAGGATCCTGCCGCTGTCGGGTTTGACGAAGCGGCACAGGAGATTGACGATCGTTGTCTTGCCGGCGCCCGAGCGGCCGATCAGCGCCGTCGAGCGGCCGCTGCGGATGTCGAACACCGCCTTATGCAGCACCGCCTCGCGCGCGTCGGGGCCTGACAGGGGACCGGAATAGGCGAAGCTCACATCATCGAAGCTGATCCCTTGGCGCAAGCCGTCGAACGGCAGGCTGCCCTGCGGCGCCTCGGGCTTGTCGGAAGGATCGAGCAGCCATTGTACCTCCTCCAGCGAGCCGCTCATGCCTTGCAACTGACTCCAGGACATCTGCAAGGCGCGCATATGCGGCTGCAGTCGGTAGAGCAGGATGAGGAAGGCGACGGTCAGCGGGAAGCTTACATTCGCCAGCCAGGCTCCGATCACCACCGCCAGGAACAGCATCGCGTGCAACACCTCGGTCAGTGGCGGCAAGACGCCCTGGCGGATTGAAAGCACGAAAGCCGCCCGCCGCACCCCGTCGGACGCTTTGGCGAAGACTGCCTTTTCGCGGTTCTCCTGCCCGAAGATGCGAATTAGGCGCCCGGCATGCACCAGATGCAGCATCTGCGACGCCAGTGCGCTGTTGCGCGAGACGACGCTGCGGCTCGGCGCCTTCAGATTGGACGACAAAACCCCGTGCGCCAGCTGGACGAGCGCCAGCCCTAGCGTCACCAGCAGCGTCATCTGCCAAGAGAGGAGCAGGAGGAAGGCGAGCAGGATGACGGCGGCCGAGGCACTGACGATCGCGCCGAGCAGGGCCTGGATAGCGTCGGATGCTCGCCACGATTCGTTGGAGATGATGTTGAGCAGCCGCCCGGGGCTTTGCTGCAGGAAAAAGGGGTAGCCGACCCTGAGCAACTGCTCCGACAGTGCGCTACGGATCGAATAACCTGCCTTGCCGTAGATGTAGCTGGTCAGCAGCGTGTTGGCGAAGGCAAAGACATTTTTCAGTACGATCGAACCGAGGATCGCGGCCGAAATGGCGATCAGCCGCTGGCGCTCGCCGAGGTCCGCTCCAACCTGCTGGAGGAGGGCGGAGAAACCGGCCATGCCTGATGTTTCGCCACGTCCCATAATGATGCCAAGCAGCGGAATGATGAGACCGATGCCGAGGCCTTCCAGCGCGGCGCCCGCAAGCCCGAGCCCCACCACGACGGGAACGAGCCGCAACAGCCTGCCACCAAGCGCGCGGCGCAGCATTGGCAGGGCTGACGGAATCAGTGACATTATCGCGCTCTGGCCTCCGCATTGGCTTCGCTGGCTTGTCGGTCGTGGCGCAGCGGCAGCCGTTTTGGCCATCCCATCATGACGAGCAGCGCAAATCTGGCGGCACCTGCCAGATTCATAACGACAATAGGCCAGTGCGACAGATCGAGGTCGCGGTCAAAGCGAGGACGGCCCGCCAGTTCCCTGAACGCGGCCCGCGCGGACCAATAGACATGGCGAAGCAGCCAAGGGGCGTGGCGGACATGTTTCAGGCACAGCGCACCATTACCGAGGCTATAGTCGCGGTGCAGCCTGTCGATCGATTTGCGGTCTCGCCGGCCGTGATGATGCAAGACCGTCATGTCGGGCACATACTCGACCGGCATGCCGAGCAGCATCGCCCGCACGAGATAATCAGTATCTTCAGCCGAGCGTAGCGGGCCGCCAGCGCCGAAGCGTTCGTCGAACGAGCCGATGCGGGCCGCGACGTCGCGGTGCATGGTCATGTTGCAGCCGAGCACGAAGCCGCCGGGGTGGACCGCCGGGGTCAGCCGCTCGCTTGCCTCGCGGAGCTTTATGGTGAAGGGCAGATCCCGGGCATCACCGAGCTCGACCCGGCCGCCGCGGATCAGCCACTTCTCGCCACTCCGGTAGTGCCGCTCCAGGTCGCGGAGGTAGTCGCGGTCGAGCTTGCAGTCGTCGTCGACGAAGACCAGCACGCGGCCTCGCGCTCGCGCCAATCCGGCATTGCGGGCAGCGGCTAGTCCGGGGCGAGTCTCCGAGACGGCTGTGACTGGGATGTCGGAAGTTTCGGCGATAGCGGCCAGCCGCTTTGACGTGCCGTCCCGTGAACCATTATCGACCACCACCAACTCTGCCGCGAAGGTGGCGTGCACCCGGCATGCGGTCTGGATCGAGGCTATGCAAGCCTCCAGCACAGCGGCGCGGTCGCGCGTGCAGACGATGAAACTGACCTCGAGCGACGGCCGCTCCGATCGGGGAGATGTCGGGACAGGTGCACTCGCAAACTGGTGATCGCGCAGGAGCGGGTGGGGCCTGTCGGTCATACCAGTCCCCGCTGATAACGCGCAAGCACCGCTTCGGCCGGCGTGGTTTTGAAGAAGTACGCCACCGCGTCCGCCCGCTTTCCGGCCCTTATCGAGAGCAGGCTGAGCCAAGGCGCCCAGACGCCGGGACGCAGCGCATATTGTTCGCGGCGCCGGATGAAATTCCATCTCGCCGTCCGCGTGAGCAATTCGTGGGTCAGCGGCGGTTCTCCTTCGTCGCCGACGAGTTGGTAGAGAAAATAGAACAGGTTCAGCGCGCCTGCCTCGAAGCTTGGCCGTGTGTCGGTCGGCAGCTCGGAAATCCGCTCTTCGAGCGCACGGATGAAATCGGCTGCGCGCGAAACCGTGTCGAAAGAGACGGCCTCGCCGATGTCGCGCAGATCCGCTGTGGTTTCCGCAAGCCCCTCACGCTCGAGATTTTCGGCCACGATCCGCAAATGCGTCCTGCGCATTTCCTTGGCATGCCGCATGGTCACGCTTCCCGCATGGATGCGATAGACGAGCAGGCTATCGGGCAATATGGTCGCCGGGAAACGGCCGGCAAGCCGTCTGAAGAGATCGAAATCCTCGGCATGCCTATATTTTGGATCGTAATAGAGATCGTTGTTCCCAATGACATTCCTGTTATAGATCACCGTCGGATGTAAGAATATCGTAAAGAACATCGACAATATGTCGAGCCGGCCGAGCCGGAACACCGGGTCTAGCCTGCCTTTGGCGATACGGCCGTGAAGCAAGGTATCGACGCAGGCGCCGCAGAAGCCGAGATCGGGCCGCCGCTCGAACAGTGCGACCTGGCGCGAGAGGCGCCGGGGATAGGCGACATCGTCCGCATCCATTCGCGCAACAAGCTCGCCCTGGGCCAGTCGTAGCCCTTCATTGAGGGTGGCGACGAGGCCGCGGTTCTCACGCGAGATGACAGAAACGCGATTGTCTGCCCGGCGGTATCGTTCGAGAATCTCGAGCGAGTTGTCAGTCGATCCGTCATCGATAGCGATGACCTCCAGGCGATCGTAGTCTTGCCGCAGAATGCTCTCCAGCGCAGCGGTGAGATAAGGCCCGGCATTGTAGACCGGCAGCAGGACGGAGACGAGCGGCGCGGTGGTCATCTCTGCGCATCCGTTCGCCGGAGTTCGAGTGCGGCGCGGCCATCGGGGGATCCGCCGGGATAGGCGTCCGCCGCCCTGCCGAGCCAGCCGGCATCGCCAGAGCGTGCCTGGGAGCGGCGGCGCGCTACATAGGGGAAGCGGCGCTTGAGGCCGTTGAGCGGCTTTTCGAAAGCCGTCCACGAGATCGAAGCGACGGCGATCGTGGCGGTGCTCGCGACCAGGAAACGCCCTGGCCCCTGCTCCGAGACATTGAGCGGGATCCAGGGCTGTGACTTGACGGCGAGCGAAAGAAGGATCGGATGGTAAAGATAGACGCCGTAGCTGATGCGGCCCAGTGACAGCAGCGGTGGCAGTTCGAAAACCCTGCCGAGGACGCCGCCAAGGCCGGCTGAACAGGCGGCGACAACGGCCACCAGCGGCACTAGGGGCAGGATCTGCAGTAACGCCCAGCGGGCCCATTCCAGCATAGGATCGGCCGGCGCAGGGATAAGCCACTCAATCGCCAGGAAGACAGCCGCAAGGGCTGGCCAGCCTAGCCGCATCCATTGCGGCAGGCCGGCGCCTCTGGTCCGCCGGCAGGCAAGCAAAGCACCAAACGCCAGCGCGTCCATCGATGCTGGCGGCAGCAGGTCGCGCGCTAGCGCCGGGGTGGCGGTGATCGGCCAGTAGAAGCGATAGGCCAGCGACAACAGGATGACGCCGATAGTGATCGCTTCCACCCGCCGGCGGGGTGCGAGAAGCACGACCAGCGGCCAGGCGATATAGAACTGCTCCTCGATGCTCAGGCTCCAGAAATGGCAGAGTAGCCAGGGCGTCCATTCGTTGCGCAGCGCGTACCAAAAATTCGACAGGTAAAGCGCATGCCAGACGAGCGATCCACTGGACTGCTCCAGATCGGTCAGCCAGACGAACCCAAGCACGGCGAAATAGGGCGGGAATATGCGCAGCGCGCGCCTGATGTAGAAGGAACTCAATGCAGGGCCGGCTTTGAATTCGGCCGCGGCGCGCGCTTCGAGCAGCAGTCGTGTGATCAGGAAGCCGCTCAGCACAAAAAAAAGCCGCACCCCGATGTGGCCCCAAAAGGAGGACCCGTTGGGTGCAAGGAAATGGGAATAGAGAACCATCGTGACAGCGATGGCGCGCAGAGCGTCCAACTGATTGTCACGCGCGACCGCCATCAGCCATTTCCGCCGGTCTGAAATCTCCGATGAAGCCAGCGGCCCTGCATTCCGGGCCTCAGGTCGAGGCCTGCCAGCGTCGAGAGTGCGCCGACAACATCAAACCCGCGCCTTGTGCGCGGGGCAGCCTCGAAATCGGTGCTGGCCAGCGAAAAATTCAAGCTGATCAACTTGGCGGAATCCTCCACGGCGCACTTCCCAGTACCAAATCCCCCAAGAAATGGTGCAACCGGGCAATGGTGCAGTGCAACACAGAATATCTATCGAGCTGTAATATTTGTGTGAGTTAGTGCTAAAAATGGGTATGATTTGCGAGTGCGTTGCGTCGATCAGGGTTTTTCACGTCCGCAATGCTGCATGAGCAGTAGTACCATGTCAGAAAAGGCACGGTTTAATTACACAACTATAATCCGGAGTGTCTGATATAGGTCAAAATTGACGAAGATTATTCCAAGATAGTGGTTTTGTATCTTATAAATTATGCTTGTATTGTCGGGTTCTCTAGGCTGTCGATCTTGCGCGATGCAGCATAGTCGATGGTCAAGCGTCTGACGACGCAATCCTGTGGCGGCGGCCATATGGCGCATGTCGACGAGGCAGACAGGAAGTGCCGGTGTTGGCGTAGGGAGTGACGTGCATTAGCCTTGCACCTGCCGTCACGCTTGCGTCGGATGGAGAACTGGTGCCGCTTAGGTGACTCGAACACCTGACCCCATCATTACGAATGATGTGCTCTACCAACTGAGCTAAAGCGGCCCAGGAAGCGCGAAGCCTCCAGGATCGGCTGGGTGATAGACTCAACCGGCCGCTAATTCAAGATGGGCAACCGTGATTTCAAGGCTGGATCCGGCAATTCGTCCCGTCATTTTCCATTGGCGCGGAATAAGCCATCGCCTCGTTTGCTTTTTCGATTACGCGGAGACGTCGCGCCGGACTGCGCGCAAATCGCCCGGCAAGGCGGCAAACGGACTGATTTTATTGCTAAAAGGCATCGAAATGGGCGTTGAACAGGCCTGTAAGGCAGAATGCGGGCGCTCGCCCGTTGATTGATTGGTCGCCTGCGGCTAACGATCATGGCAATGTAAGCGAACGGACAGGGGAATTCGCTTGGACGCGATCGAAAAAGCGATCCGCAACGCCTTCGAGAAAGGCAACGCCGAGGACCGGGCATTTCGCGAGCGGGTCTATCGGTCGGCTTTCGCGGCGCTCGACCGCGTGCTCCAGGCCAATCCCGGCGTGACGGTGGAAGCCGCCATCAAGCGCCGTAAGGCGGTGCAGGAAAAGATCGCCGAGATCGAATCCGAATTCCTGCCCGCGGTCCCCGATGTCGCCGCGCAGACGCAGAGCGCTGCGCAGACACAAGATACCGCGCTGACGCAACGCGTTGCGCAGCCGCAAGACGCCGTACAGGGCGCCGCCGAAGCGCCCGCGGTCGATGCCCCGACAGGTGTCGCGGCCGGACCGTCGCCGGCGATCGTCGTTGATGAACCGGTTCAGCCCGAGGCATCCGACGCGCCGCGTTCGCGCGTGCTGCCGGTCGTCCCCGACATCATGCCTGACGCCACGCTGCCCGGCGCCCCGGCGATCGATATGGCCGATTCCGCGCCGGCCGAGGCCGCGGCGGAAGTGGCGCCTGACCGTGATGAAAGGCGGATAAGGGGCCGCCGCCTGCCGCTGACGGCGATCTTCTTTGGCGTGACGTTGCTCGCCGCCGCCGGCATCGGCCTCTATTTCGCCGTGCAGACCGGGGTCTTCAAGACGCCGGCGCAGCTCGACACGGCGCCGCCCGAAGCGCCGCCGACCGTCGACGATGACGACTTCACGCCGCCTGCCGATACAACTGAGCCGCAGCAGCCTGGCGCGCCGCAGCAGCCTGGTGTCGCCGAACAGACGCGCGACTGGATCAACGTGTTTACACCCACCGATCCAACGCATGTGGCGACCCCGTCCGACGCCAAGGCCGATGTCGTGCAGGACGACACCGGCTCCTTCCTGCGCATCCGCTCCGGTGCTTCCGGCTCGGCCATCAGCTTCGATGTCGGGCAGGGCGTGCTGGAGAAGCTTGCCGGCAAACATGCCGTGTTCGACATCGTCGCCCGCGCCGAGGACGGCAAGGACACGCAGATCTCCGTCGACTGCAATTTCGGCGATCTCGGCGACTGCGGCCGCAAGCGCTATGCGGTCGGCCAGCAGCGTAACGAATATCTGTTCGACGTGAAATTCCCCGACAAGCCCCCGGGCGCGGCCGGCAGCATCGCCATCAACTCCGACTTCGACAAGCAGGGCAAGGCGGTCGACATCTACGAGATCCGCGTTTCGATCGAACCGTAAGCGCCGCCTAGCGATCAAGCAGCGCCTGCAGCGTCTCGATGCGGTCGGCTTCGGCGGTCGGCTTGTCCCAGCGCAGCCGTGAGATGCGGGGAAATCGCATCGCAACGCCGGATTTGTGGCGGGTCGAACGGTTGAGACCTTCGAACGCCACCTCCAGCACCAGGCCTTGGCTGCGGTCGGCGCGCACCGAGCGCACCGGGCCGAAACGCTCGACCGTATTGTCGCGGACAAATTTGTCGATCTGCTTCAACTCCTCGTCGGTGAAGCCGAAATAGGCCTTGCCGACCGGCACCAATTCCTCCGCGCCTTCCGGCCCCGACCAGACGCCGAACGTATAGTCGGAATAAAAGCTCGACCGCTTGCCATGGCCGCGCTGCGCATACATCAGCACAGCATCGACCCTGTGCGGATCGCGCTTCCACTTGAACCACGGCCCTTTCGGCCGTCCCGCGAGATAGGGCGAATCCCAGCGCTTCAGCATCACGCCTTCGATAATCGGGTGCGGCGGCGCGCGGCGCAGTTCCTCCAGCGTTTGCCAATCCCGGAATTCGACGAATGGCGACAGATCGAAACGGTGCGGGTCCAGCGTTGTGATGAAGGCCTCAAGACGGGCCCGCCGCTCGCGGAAAGGTAGCGCGCGCAAATCTTCGCCGTTGATCTGCAGCGCATCGTAGCAGCGCATGAAGGCCGGGTATTGCTGCTGTATCTTCGGGGCCACGCTCTTGCGATTGAGCCGCTGTTGCAGGTCCGAAAACGTGCCGGTTGCCGCGGGCTCGCCGACCAGCAATTCGCCGTCGAGCGCGGCGGAAAAATTCATCGCCTGGGCGAGATCGGGGAATGCGCCGGACACATCGTCGCCGGTGCGCGAATAGAGCCGGCGCACGCCGCCCTCGCACACCGCCTGAACGCGGATGCCGTCCCATTTCCATTCCGCGGCATAGGCGGCCGGATCGAGCTTTTCGAGGTCGCCGTCGCCGACCGGGTTCGACAGCATCACCGGACTGAACAGGGCAAGTGCGGTCCGCTTCGGCTTCTCGGCCTTGCCTTCCAGCCACGCGAACAGCGAGATATAGGGCGGCGTCAGCCCGTGCCACAGCTCCTCGATCTCGGCGACATCGACCTTGCCGAAATCGGCCAGCGCCTGTTTGGCCAGCCGCGCCGAAACGCCGATGCGCAAGCCGCCGGTGACCAGCTTGATGATGGCAAAGCGCGCCGAAATGCCGGCGCTGTCGAGCAGCCCGGCCAGCACCTTGGGTCCGTCGGAGCGGCTCGCCGCCTGCAGCGTCGCCACGACATCGCCAAGCGTCGGCTCCCGGTTGGGGATATGTCCCGGCGTTTGCGGCCAAACCAGCGAGACGGTTTCGGCAAGGTCGCCGACATAGTCGTAGGAATAGCCGAACAGCACCGGATCCATGCGCTCGGTGACCAGCGTGCGCAGCATCGCCGGCTTGACCGCCGCAATGTTGAGGTCGCCAGTGATAGCCGCCAGCGCCAGCCCGCGGTCGGGGTCCTCGACGCTGCGGAAATAATCGACGAGCAGTGTCAGCTTGCCATTGCGCGACGGCGTCAGCACCAGACGGTCGAGGAGTTCGGCAAAGCGGTTCATGGATGCAAGGACCGCGTTGACGGCAGAGGTTTGCGCTCTGGCACACCCCCCTCTGTCCTGCTGGACATCTCCCCCGCAAGGGGGGAGATTGGCAGCCTTGATCTTGCCGCCCATCTTGCGAGGTTGGCGATTGGCGAAAGCGGAGGTGACATCTGATCTCCCCCCTTGCGGGGGAGATGGCCGGCAGGCCAGAGGGGGGTGGGAAGGATCGCCGCGCCGGCGATTTCTGGATCAAAAATCACCATCAATCGCCCTCGTCCTCATAGCCCACAAGGTGCAGTGGCCTGGCGGCGATGCCTTCCAGCTCGCACCAGCGCACCAGCGCTTCCTCGCGGCCGTGCGTCACCCAGATTTCGCCGGCGCCCGTCTCCTTGACGGTAGCGGTCAGTTCATCCCAGTCGGCATGGTCGGAAATGATCAGCGGCAGTTCGACGCCGCCTTGCTTGGCGCGCTGGCGGATGCGCATCCAGCCCGAGGCGAAGCATGAGATCGGGTCGGGAAAGCGCCGCGCCCAGCGGTCGGCGAAGGCCGATGGAGGGCCGACAATGATGGCCCCAGTGAAATCCTGCTTGCCGCCGCTGTCGACGGTTGCCGGCTCCAGCGTGCCGAGGTCGATGCCCTGGCTCTGGTAATATTCGCTGAGCTTGGCCAGCGCGCCGTGGATATAGATCGGCCTGTCATAACCGGCATCGCGCAGCAGCCGCATCACCCGCTGTGCCTTGCCCAGCGCATAGGCGCCGACCAGATGCGATCGCTCGGGAAACTGCGCCGCCGATTTGAGCAGCCGGGCGATCTCCTCCGTGTCGGGCGGATGGTGAAACACCGGCAGGCCGAAGGTCGCCTCGGTGATGAAGACGTCGCATTGGACCGGTTCGAACGGTGCGCAGGTCGCGTCCTTCTGGCGCTTGTAGTCGCCGGAGGCGACGATGCGCCTGCCCTTGTGCTCGACCGCGATCTGCGCCGAGCCCAGCACATGGCCGGCCGGATGGAAGGTGACGCTGACATCGCTCAGCGCCATCGCTTCGCCAAGCACGGCCGCTTGCGTTGTCCCGGCAAAATCCTCGCCATAACGCAACCCCATAATGTCGAGCGTCTGCTGCGTCGCCAGCACCGAACGATGGCCGGATCGGGCATGGTCGGAATGGCCATGCGTGATCAACGCCCGGTTGACTGGCCGCACCGGGTCGATGAAGAAATCGCCGCATGGGCAATAAAGGCCTTCAGGCCGGGGATGGAGCAGGTCGCTGGCGCGCATCCAGTCAAGATAGTGCCTAATTCCAGCGCGGGAAGCCTGTTGCAAGAGACTGCTGACTCGGCCTACAGCCAGCCACCGGCCGCATCAGCCGGCGGGGCCATCGCCATGCAACCGCTGAAAATCTCGTCCGGCGACCTGACCGCCGACCGTCGCGCCGACTATGCCGAGATGCTTTTCGGCTCGGGCGAGCACGCGGCAGCGGCGGAACTGCTGCTCGGCGCGCTGGAACTGGCGCCGCAATGGGCGGCGGGCTGGTTCCGCCTGGGCGAGATGCAGGAGGCAACGGGGCTGCTCGACCTGGCGACGCAGGCCTGGGCGACGGTGCTGAAACTGGACCCGGCGGATCGCCTGGGTGCTGCGCTGAAGCTGCAGCTGATCGGCAAGGCGCCGGCTGCCGCAGCGCCACCCAGCGCCTTCGTCGAGACGCTGTTCGACCACTATGCCGAGACTTTCGAGGACTCGCTGGTCGACAAGCTCGGCTACCGGCTGCCGGAGTTTCTCGATCGCGCCATTCGCGCGGCAAGACCGGGCCGCTTTTCGCTGGCGCTCGATCTCGGTTGCGGCACCGGTCTGATGGGCGAGAAACTGCGGCCGGTCGCCGAACGGCTGGAGGGCTACGATATCTCCGCCGCCATGCTGAAAAAGGCCCGCGCCAAGGGCGTCTACGACCTGCTCGCCAAGGCCGATCTGCAGCATTTTGCCTATGCCGGGCCGAAAGCCGATCTGGTGGCGGCGGCCGACGTGTTCATCTATGTCGGCGCGCTCGATCGCGTGGTGAAGACCGTCGCCGGCATTCTGGCCACCAATGGCCTGTTTTCCTTTTCCGTCGAAACGCCAGCCAAGGGCGGGGCGGGCGGCGACGCCGGTTTCGCGCTGCAGCCGTCTCGTCGCTACGCCCATTCTCAAGCCTATGTCGAGCGGGTGCTTGCCGCAAACGGCCTGTCGGTGCTGTCGATGCAGCCGACCGTCATCCGCTGGGATCGCCGCCAGCCGGTCGACGGGCTTGCCGCGCTGGCGGTGCCCTCGTCCAAGGGTTGATGTCTCGTCTTGTTCGAAAACGTGAATAGGATTTTTGCGGCTGGCGCGGCATCAGGTAGGATACAAGCCGAGAAAAGCCCTCGGCAGGCATTGAGGAGGAACACATGCGCTGGAACATGATGGTCTTGGTGTCTTGCCTGGCGATGACCGGCTGCAGCAGTTCGATGTCGGAGCGGCAGGACCAGGACGTACAATCGTCGCTGCAGTATGACAATGTGCCTTGCGACCAGTTGCTGGCGCAGCGCAACGAACTGGCGCAGCAATACCATCTGTCGACGGACGCCAAGCCGAGCTTCTCCAATCCGGCGATGGGCTTCGGCCCGTTTACGCCGGATATGCGCTCCAAAAGCAAGCGCGATACTGATCTGGCTAGTGGCAAGATCGACGCCATGAACCGCTCGATCGTCCGCCGCGACTGCGGCAAGCCCAACAAGCAGAAGAAGTTCAGTCTGCCGAGCTGAACCTGAACTTCCTCAGTACCCCGCCTTGCGGTCGACCACGTTATCAAGCTTTTCGCCGCGCTCGAAGGCATCCATCTGCCGCAACATGCTCGGCGCCAGGTGGACAGGGTCGGAGGTCGCCGCCGCGTGCGGCGTCACGAACACTTTCGGGTGACTCCATAGCGGACTGGTCTTCGGCAGCGGCTCGACCTCGAACACGTCGAGGCTCGCCTCCTTCAGCGTGCCGTCGCCCAGCGCGCGCAATATGTCGGCGTCCTTCTGCAGCCGGCCGCGCCCGGCATTGATCAGCACCGAGCCGCCGAGGCCGTTGCGCTTGCGCAATTCCTTCAGCACGCCGTAATTGATGATGCCGTGCGTATCCGGCGTCAGCGGCAGCAGCACCACCAGTATGTCGGTGGCGTTGAGGAAGGGGATCAGCCCGGCCTCTCCGGCATAGGTCGCAACGCCTATCATGGCCTTGTCGCTGCGCGACCAGCCATTGACGGCAAAGCCGAGCGACAACAGCACCGACGCCGCGGCGCGGCCGAGATTGCCGAGCCCCATAATGCCGACCGAGATGTCGCCGGCCGGCCGCTGCGGCGGTTCGTGCCAGGTCTTCTTCGGCTGCTGGGCACGATAGAGCATGCCCTGGCGATGATGGTCGAGCACCCGCCAGACGACATATTCGGTCATGTATTGGGTGAGGTTGTCGGCTACCACTTTGACGATCGGCACATCGGGCAGGCCGGGATCGGCGAAGATATGGTCGACGCCGGCGCCGATCGAGAAGATTGCGCGTAGATTGGGCAGCGATTTCAAGAGGTTCGGCTTCTGCTTCCACACCACCGCATAGGTGATCGACGGATCCGAAGCGCCGTCCGGCTCCAGCACCACTTCGCGCTCGGCCGACAGCAGCTCGCGCCAGCGCTGCGGATGAAAGCCGGTGACGGCAAGCAGGATTTTGCCTTTTTCCATTTGCGGATTGTATTCCCTGTTATTCGCTGACGATACCGACCGGCGCCGTCTCGATCTTGAACGCGGCCGAGATCAGCGCCTTCGTATAGTCGGTCTGCGGCCGCTCGAAAATCTGTTCGGAAGGGCCGGCTTCGACGATCTTGCCATTGCGCATGACGATGACGTCATTGGCAAGGGCGCGAATGACTTTCAGATCGTGGCTGATGAACAGATAGGCAAGGTCGTGCCTGGCCTGCAGATTGCGTAAGAGGTCGACCACTTGCGCCTGCACGCTCATGTCGAGCGCCGAGGTCGGTTCGTCCAGCATGACGAAGCGTGGATTGAGCACCATGGCGCGCGCAATGGCGACGCGCTGGCGCTGGCCGCCGGAGAATTCATGCGGATAGCGGTTCCTGGTCGCCGGATCGAGCCCGACCTCCTTCAGCACGGCGACGACCTTGTCGTCGCGTTGGTCGGGCGACAGCTTCGGCTCGTGGATCTTCAAGCCTTCCTCGATGATCTCCGAGACCGACATGCGCGGGCTGAGCGAGCCGAACGGGTCCTGGAAAACGATCTGCAACTCGCGGCGCAGCGGCCGCATGGCGTTGAAGGAAAGCTGGTTGATGTCGCTGCCATTGAACTGGATGGTGCCGGTCGATGAGATCATCCGCGCCAGCGCCAGCCCGAGCGTCGTCTTGCCGGAGCCGGATTCGCCGACGACGCCTAGCGTCTGGCCGGCGCGTACGGTGACGTCGATTCCGTCAACAGCCTTCACATTGTCGACGGTGGTGCGAAAGAAACCCTTTTTGATCGGGAACCAAACCTTGATGTCCTTGCCGGTCATAACCGGTTTGGCGGCGTCGTTGGTGGCCGGCGGCTTGCCCTTCGGCTCGGCGGCGAGCAGGTGCTTGGTATAAGCGTGCTGCGGGTTGGCGAAGATGTCCCTGGTCGGCCCGGTCTCGACGATCTTGCCTTTGGTCATCACGCAGACGCGGTCGGCGATCTTTCTGACAATGCCGAGATCATGGGTGATGAACAGCATTGACATGCCCTTGCGGCTCTTCAGCCCCGCCAGCAATTCGAGGATCTGCGCCTGGACAGTGACGTCGAGCGCCGTCGTCGGTTCGTCGGCGATCAGCAGTTCAGGCTCGTTGGCCAGCGCCATGGCGATCATGACGCGCTGGCGTTGGCCGCCGGACAGCTGGTGCGGATAGGCGTTGAGCCGCTTCTCCGGTTCGCGTATGCCGACCTCGTTGAGCAGCGCCAGCGTGCGCGCCTTGGCCTGGCGGTCGCCCATGCCCTGGTGCAGCGCCAGGATCTCGACGATCTGCTGCTCGATCGTGTGCAGCGGATTGAGCGAGGTCATCGGCTCCTGGAAGATCATGGTGATCTTGTTGCCGCGCACGCTGCGCAACTGCTTTTCGTTCATCGCCAAAAGGTCGGCGCCCTGGAACAGGATCTTGCCCGAGGGATGGCTGGCCGTCGGGTAGGGCAGAAGCTTCAGCACCGACAGCGCCGAGACCGATTTGCCGGAACCGGATTCGCCCACAAGCGCCACCGTCTCGCCCTTGGCGAGGTCGAAGGAGATGTGGTCGACGGCGGTCGACTCGTTGCCGCCTTGGGTGAAGGCAACGCTGAGATCGCGGACGGAGAGCAGGAGTTCGCTCATCGGAACGCCTTGCGCGGGTCGAAGGCATCGCGCGTTGCTTCACCGATGAACACCAACAGCGACAGCATCAGCGAGATGACGATGAAGCCCGATATACCGAGCCAGGGGGCATTGAGGTTACTCTGCGCCTGTTTTAGCAGTTCACCGAGCGACGCGGTGCCGGGCGGCAGGCCGAAGCCGAGATAGTCGAGCGAGGTCAGTGTCGAGATCGAGGCGCTGACCAGGAAAGGCATGAAGGTCAGCGTCGCCACCATGGCATTGGGCAGAAGATGGCGCAGCATGATGGTGCGGTTGGACACACCAAGCGCGCGGGCCGCGTTGACATATTCGAAGTTGCGTGCGCGCAGGAATTCGGCGCGCACCACGCTGACAAGCGACGTCCAGGAGAACAGCAGCATCAGCCCGAGCAGGATGAAGAAGCCCGGCGGCAGGATGGCGGCGACGATCAGCAGCAGATACAGCAGCGGTATCGCCGACCAGATTTCTATGAAGCGTTGAAAGAGAAGGTCGGTCCAGCCGCCGAAATACCCTTGCAGCGCGCCGGCGGCGACGCCGATAACCGACGAACCCGCGGTCAGGATCAACCCGAACAGCACGGAAATCCTGAACCCGTAGATGATGCGCGCCAGCACGTCGCGCGCCTGGTCGTCGGTCCCCAGCCAGTTCCAGTTGCCGACAATGCAGTCAGGATCGGCAGCGCCTTGCGGATATTGGCTGCATCGCCTCTGCGCGTCGTATTCCCATGACGGTTTTGCGGGAGCGGCGTCGGGGATCGCATTGTTGACGGTGCGGTAGGAATAGCGGATTGGCGGCCAGATCATCCAGCCATTGGCGTTGATCTCGTCGCGGATGACCGGGTCGCGATAGTCGGTGACGGCGTAGAAGCCGCCGAATTTTTCCTCGGGGTAGGCGACCGCCACCGGGAACAGGATCTCGCCTTTGTAGTAGGCGACGATCGGTCTGTCGTTGGCGATCAGTTCGGCAAACAGCGACAGCACGAACAGAGCGAGGAATATCCACAACGACCAGTAGCCGCGCCTGTTGGCCTTGAAGTTCTGCCAGCGCCGCTTGTTGAGCGGCGACAGCCAGGGGCGGGCGATCCTTGTCGGTGTGATCTCGGCTGCAGCCTGCGTCATCAGACGTCTCTCCGCTCGAAATCGATGCGCGGATCGACCCATGTGTAGATCAGGTCGGACAACAGCGTCACGAACAGGCCAAGCAGCGAAAATATATAGAGGTTGGCGAACACGACCGGATAGTCGCGCGCCAACACGGACCTGAAACCGAGCAGCCCGAGACCGTCGAGGGAAAAGATGTTCTCGATCAAAAGCGAGCCGGTGAAGAAGGCCGAGATGAAGGCCGCTGGAAAGCCGGCAATGACGATCAGCATTGCGTTGCGGAACACATGTCCGTAAAGCACCCGCCGCTCCGACAGGCCCTTGGCACGGGCCGTCACCACATACTGTTTGCGTATCTCTTCCAGGAAGGAGTTCTTGGTCAGCAGCGTCGTCGTCGCGAAGGCCGACAGCACCAGCGCCGTCAGCGGCAAGGTCATGTGCCAGAAATAATCGACGATCTTGTCAGGCCACGACAATTGGTCCCAATTGTCGGAGACGATGCCGCGCAGTGGGAACCAGTCCCAGAACGAGCCGCCGGCGAAAAGCACCATCAGCAATATGCCGAACAGGAAGGCCGGTATGGCATAGCCGACGATGATCACGCCGCTGGTCCAGATGTCGAAGGCGGAGCCGTCCTTGACCGCTTTGCGGATGCCAAGGGGAATCGAAATCAGATAGGAGAGCAGCGTGATCCACAGCCCGAGCGAGATTGAAACCGGCATCTTCTCCAGGATCAGGTCAAGTACCGAAATGTCACGGAAATAGCTGTCGCCGAAATCGAAGCGGGCGTAGTTCCACAGCATCATGCCGAAGCGTTCGAGAGGCGGTTTGTCGAAGCCGAACTGCTTTTCCAGCTTCTTGATGAATTCAGGATCGAGCCCTTGCGCGCCGCGGTACTTCGAACCGACATCGCCGGCCACATCGAAATTGCCGCCACCTCCTGCATCGCCGCCGCCACTGCCGAGCCGATCGTTGCCGCCCTGGTTGGTCAGGCTGGCAATGACCTGCTCGACCGGTCCACCCGGAGCGAATTGAGTGACGACGAAAGCAACCGCCATGATGCCGAACAGGGTCGGTATCATCAGCAGGATACGGCGCAGTATGTAGGCGCCCATCAGCTTTCACCCTCCCCCTTGTGGGGAGGGTCGATCCGCGAAGCGGAGCGGGGTGGGGGTAGTCTCGATCCGGCGTACGCCGTCACACCGCCACCCCGGTTCGCCATTCGTGCTGCGCACGAAGTGCTCACCGACCCTCCCCACGAGGGGGAGGGTAAAGTGCCGCGCAACAGCCTACCCTTTGCCAATTTTTGCCGCCTTGCCCTTGTCGACCCACCACAGCGCTTCGACCGGGAAGTCGAAATCGGGTTTCCGCTCGGGAAAACCGAACATGTCCCAATAGGCGCTTCGATGATTCGCCAGGAACCAACTTGGAATCCAATCCCTCCGTGCACGCAAGACCCGGTCGAGCGCGCGCATGGCAATTGTCAGGCTTTCGCGACCCTCGGCGGCACCTGCGGCGTCAACCAGGGCGTCGATGGCCGGGCTCGACGTTCCCGGCAGATTGCGAGAGCCCGATACGGTAGCTGCTCGCGAATGGAAAATGGTTTCGAGGTCATCACGGGTTGGCGTCGCCGGAAACGAGGCCGCGACCGAGACGAGGTCGTAGTCGAACGAATTCTGCCGCAGCTGATATTGCGCGGCATCCACCAGCCGGATCGAGGCATCGATGCCGACCGCCTTCATGTTTTCGACCCAGGGCGAGTAGACCTGTTCGAAGACTTCGTCGTCGACAAGAAACTCTGCGGACAACCGACCACCCTTGTCGTTCACGACGAAATTGCCGGACCGTTTCCAGCCGGCCTCGGCCAGAAGCTTGGCCGCCTTGCCAAGCAACTGCCGGTCGCGGCCGGAGCCGTTCGACGCGTCCTGGATCACGGCTTCGCCAAAAGCCTCGGCGGGAATCTGCTCACGCAGCGGCTCAAGAAGAGCCAATTCTTGTGGCGACGGTCTGCCCTCGGCGCGAAATTCGGATTTCTCGAAGCAGGATTGCGAGCGCTCATAGGAACCGTAGAAGAAATTGCGCCGCGTCCATTCGAAGTCGAAGCACAGCCCGATCGCCTGCCGCACGCGCGAGTCGCGAAACTGCTCGCGCCGCTGGTTGACGGCGGTGCCCTGCATCGAAGGCACCGTTTCGGCCGGGAATTCGTGCTTCACCACCTTGCCGGCAGTGAAGGCTGGGAAGTCGTAGCCGGTCGCCCAGACGCGCGAGGTGAATTCCTCCCTGTAGAGGATTTCTCCCTTCTTGAACGCTTCGAAGGCAACGCTACGGTCCTGATAGAACTCAACGCGAATCCGCTGAAAATTGTTCTGGCCGCCATTGACCGGCAGGTCGTTGCCCCAATAATCAGCCACACGCTCATATTCGATCCAGGCCCCTGCCGACCAGCGACCGACCTTGTAGGCGGCTGACCCCAACGGCGGGTTCATCTGCGAGGAATCGAACGGGTTGGTCGTGTAGAACGCCTTCGACAGGACCGGGAACTCGACGACGTTGAGGATGGTGCGGCTTGTCTGCTTGCCGGAAAACCTAAGCTGCAGCGTGTGGGCATCCACGGCAATCCCGTCATCCAGATGCGTTAGCGGCAGGGAATAGTACGGGTGCCCCTTGTCCTTGAGCAGCTTGAAGGTGAAGGCGGCATCCTCTGCGGTCAATGGCGTGCTGTCATGGAAGCGGGCCTGCGGGCGCAGCGAGAAGGTGAAGTCGTTGCGGTCGTCGGAAATCGTCACGCCGTCAGCGATCAGCCCGTAAACGGCGTCAGGTTCGTCGTACGCTCTCACCATCAGTGAATCGAAGCACATCTCCGTGCGCTGGGGCGAATCGCCTTTGGGGACGAACGAATTCAGCGTGTTGAAGGTCAGCGGCGTCTGGTTGGCAAGCCAGTTGCGCGGCAGGAAGTTGAAGACGCCACCTTGCGGCGCATCGACATTGACATAGTCGAAATGAGTGAAGTCCGGCTTGTATTTGAGGTCGCCGAAAGCCGACAGTCCATGCAGTTTCACGCCGGTTGGGCTGGCGGCGAAAGCCTTGCCCGGCAGCAGCGCAGCAACAGCCGCGGCGCCACTGAGGGCCAGGAAATCGCGGCGAGGGAGCCCCGCCATCAATTGCTGCCCTTGTACTTGGCGGCCAGGGCCTTTTCCTTGTCCGCATCGATCCACCAGGAATCGATATCGGCGCCACGGTAGCCGGGCTGCTTTTCCGGGATGCCGAACTTGTTCCAGTAAGCCAGCCACACAACGGCGCGATAGTATTGCGGCACCACATAGTAATTCCACAGCAGCACGCGATCGAGCGCATGGGTGGTGGCGACGAGGTCATCGCGATCCGTGGCAAAAATGATGCGGTCGACAAGGGCGTCAACGACCGGGTTCTTGATGCCGGAATAATTGCGCGATGCCGGTGTGTCGGCGGACTTGGAGCTCCAAAAATCGCGCTGCTCGTTGCCGGGCGATTCCGACTGTTGGAGCTGTCCTGTGATGACGTCGTAATCGAAATTTCTGACGCGGTTGGTGTACTGGCTCGGGTCGACGATGCGCAGTGTCGCATCGACGCCGATCTTGCGCAGATTGGCGATCCAGGGGCTGGAAATGACCTGGTCGGTTTCATTCGAGCCTAGGATTTCAAACTTGAATGGCTCGCCGGTCTTGGCGTTGACCATCTTGCCGCCCTTGATCACCCAGCCGGCCTGGGCGAACAGGTCGACCGCCTGCTTCAGATATTTGCGCTCCGCCTGCGGCGAATCGTAGACCGGCAACTTGAATTCCTGGGTGAATACTTCCGGCGGCAGCTTGTCGCGGTACTTCTCCAGGATCTCCAATTCCTTGCCTTGCGGCAAGCCGCTAGAGGCTAGGTCCGTGCCCTGGAAATAGCTGTGGGTGCGAGTGTTGAAACCGAAGAACAGCGTGCGGTTCATCGATTCGAAATCGAACGGGTAGGTGAGCGCGGCCCTGACCAGACGATCGGCAAAGAGCTTGTGTCTCTGGTTGAGCATGAAAGCCTGCATCGGCTCGGGCGAGGTGGTCTTGAACTCCTGCTTGATCACATCGCCGGCCTTGATCGCCGCGAAATCATAAAATGTCGCCCAGCGCTTCGAGCTGTTTTCCGGCTTGATATCGTCGAGGCCACCTTTCTTGAACGCCTCCCAGGAGGCGTTGTCGTCAAGAATGTAGGTGAAGTGCTGCGTGTCGAAATTCTCCCGACCGATCTTCACAGCCAGCTTGGCGCCCCAATAGTCGGGGACGCGCTGCCAGACGATTTCCGACCCCGCCTTGAAGCTGGCGATCTTGTATGCAGCCGAGCCCAGCGGCGGCTCCAGCGTCCCCTTGGTGATGTCGCGCTTCTTGCCATTGGCGTCGGTGCCTTCCCACCAATGCTTGGGCAGCACGACAAGGTCGCCGAGGATCTTGGGCAGTTCGCGATTGCCCTTCTGGTCGAAGTGGAACTCGACCTCACGGTCCGAGACAGCGACGGCGTCGGTGACGTTTTCGAAATAGCGGCTGTACATCGGGCTGTTGGCCTTCAGCACCTGGAACGACCAGATCACGTCGTCGACTGTGATCGGCTGTCCGTCATGCCATTTCGCCCGCGGGTCGAGCCGGTAGGTGGCCGAGGAATAGTCGGTCGGGTACTTGTAGGCATCGGCGACGAGCGGGTGGCTGACGCTACCTTCGTCAGTCGCCTGGTCCATCAGCGTGTCGTAGAGCAGGCCGCCGCCAAATGGCTGCAGGCCGGCCGCCGGCGATCCCTGAACGATATAGGGATTGAAGCTGTCGAACGTGCCGGAAACGACCGAATTGTAGGTACCGCCCTTCGGTGCATCCGGATTCACATAATCGTAGCGCTGGAAGTTCTCGCCATATTTGGAGGGGCCGATCAGCGAAGAGGTGGTGTGCCATTCCTGGGGGAAGGATGCCTGCAGGCCGCCTGCGAGGGCGCCCACAACCAGAAAGGACCTCAGAAGCGTTCGGCCAACCGTCATGCGTTCTCCTCGTCGCGATGCCCGGCAATCCTAAATGATTTGACGCCGGTGAAAACCGCCATGCGGCGGCTTTGTCGCCGCATATGCGATTTTCCTAACAAAAAGCCGGGCTGAACCCGGCTTTTTTGAGGTCATGGAGATGACAATTCGGTTATTTGGCGGGCGCCGGTGCCGGCGTCGCAGGGGCTGGAGCTGCACCTTCAGCCGGCTTGGCCGGAGCGGCACCCTCGGCCGGCTTGGCCGGCGCCGTTGCATCGGCGGCGGCACCTGGCGTCGGCAGCGGCTTCGGGCTATCCGACAGCGTGCGCAGATAGGCAATGACGTTGGCGCGGTCCTCGTCCTTCGGCAGGCCGGCAAAGCCCATCGCCGTGCCCTTCACGAATTTCTTCGGCGAGGTGATGAAGTGGTTGAGATTGTCATAGGTCCACTTCTCGGCGCCGCCCTTGGAAAACTCCTTCATGCCGGCCGAATAGGCAAAGCCCTCATGCTCGGCGACGGGGCGGTCGACGATGTCCCAGAGATCCGGGCCGACCTTGTTGGGGCCGCCTTTTTCGCCGGAATGGCAGGCCTGGCATTTCTTAAAGACGGCCGCACCTTGCTCGACATTGGCGGTGGCCAAAAGGTCGGCGATCGGCTTCGCCTCTGCTGCGGGTCCGGCGGCGCCGCCTTCGGCAGGCTCCGTCGCCTCGATGGCAAAGCCGGGTTTTTCCGGCGCCGGCGAGGCAAACAGGGCGTCGGACACCAAACCGACCGAGAAGACGACGAAACAGGTTCCAAGCAACCCGGCGAGCAGTTTGTTGACTTCGTTGGAATCCATACGCCCCAGGGCTCCCTTTTCCGGCGGACCTCTCCGTCCACTCCGTCCGTCGGTATCGTGACCCACCCCGTCGAGCCGGTCAAATCGGGCGGAAACTAGGTCTTTTGCTTGGGCGTTGCAACACCTATAAGGGCGCTTCCAGTGAGACCTTTTGCCACTTTCCCCATCCTCTTTCGAACGCCTTGCAACCTCGATGTCCACGCTCATCCTGATCCCGGCCCGCATGGCCTCGACGCGCCTGCCGGGCAAGCCGCTGGCCGACATAGCCGGCGCGCCGATGATCGTCCATGTCGCCCGCCGCGCCGCTGAGGCTGGGCTTGGCCGGGTAGTGGTGGCAACCGACACGCGCAACGTGGCCGAAGCGGTGCGCGCGCACGGTTTCGAGGCGGTGATGACGCGCACCGACCACGAATCCGGTTCCGACCGTATCTTCGAGGCGCTGACCGCCCTCGACCCCGATCGCAAGGTCGAAACCATCGTCAATGTGCAGGGCGACCTGCCGACCATCGATCCCAAGATCATCGGTGCGGCGCTGAAACCGTTCGAGGACGCTGCGGTCGACATCGCCACGCTCGGCGTCGAGATCGTCCGCGACGAGGAAAAGGCCAACCCCAACGTCGTCAAGATCGTCGGTTCGCCGTTGTCGGCGACGCGGCTGAAGGCGCTCTATTTCACCCGCGCCACCGCGCCCTGGGGCGAGGGGCCGCTCTATCACCATGTCGGCCTCTACGCCTATCGGCGCTCAGCCCTCGAACGCTTCGTCGCGCTAAAACCTTCGCCGCTCGAACGGCGCGAGCGGCTGGAGCAGTTGCGGGCGGTGGAGGCCGGTATGCGCATCGATGCCGAGATCGTGCAATCGCTGCCGCTGGGCGTCGACACGCCGGAAGACCTCGAACGCGCCCGACAAATTCTTTCCTGAGACCTTCAACCTGAGATATCGGCATGCCTGACAAGACCAACAGAATAGCCTTCCAAGGCGAACCGGGCGCCAATTCCGACACCGCCAGCCGCAACATGTTCCCTTCGATGGAGCCGTTGCCGTGCCCCACCTTCGAGGATGCCTTCAACGCGGTCGAGACCAACAAGGCCGACCTCGCCATGATCCCGATCGAAAACACCATCGCCGGCCGCGTCGCCGACATTCATCATCTCTTGCCGGAATCGAAACTCCACATCGTCGGCGAGTATTTTCTGCCGATCCACTTCCAGCTGATGGTGCTGCCAGGCGTCAAACGCGAAGAGATCAAGACCGTGCACAGCCATATCCATGCGCTGGGACAGTGCCGCAAATACATCCGCAAGAACGGTTGGAAGCCGGTGATCGCCGGCGACACGGCGGGCTCTGCGAAGCTGGTCTCGGAGCTCAAGGACCGCACCATGGCCTCGCTCGCCCCGGCGCTAGCCGCAGAACTCTACGGCCTCGACATCATCGAGAAGAACGTCGAGGACACGGATTCGAATGTCACCCGCTTTGTCGTGCTGACCAAGGACAAGCGATTGGCCGAACGGCCCTCGGCCGACACCAAGATGATGACGACCTTCATGTTCCGTGTCCGCAACGTGCCGGCTGCGCTCTACAAGGCAATGGGCGGTTTCGCCACCAACGGCGTCAACATGACGAAGCTGGAGAGCTATCAGTTGGGCGCCTTCACCGCGACGCTGTTCTACGCCGATATCGAGGGCCATCCCGACGATCCACTGGTCAAGCTGGCGCTGGACGAACTGCGCTTCTTCTCGCGCGAAGTGCGCATTCTGGGTGTCTATCCCGCCAGCGAGTCGCGCGAGCAGTGGAAGGTCGCGGACTAAGGTTCCCCTAAACCAGCAGGGTCAGCGGCACATAGTCGATTTCCATGAAGGTTTCGACTTCCGGGATCCAGCGGTCGCGCACGAAGGCAACGTGGTCGGGATGCTCGTTATATCTGGTGTAGGCGGCCTGATCGACGAACTCCATCGAGAAGCCGAAGTGATAGTCGTTCTTCGGGCTGACTTGCCGCAGCGGCTCGAAATGGGTGACGCCCTTGATTGCGCTGAGAATGCGCTTGGCATCGGAGAGGAACCGCTTTTCCTCCAGCGAGTACTGCGGGTGCTTCAGGGTGAAAACCACGGTGTGACGGATCATTTTTTGCTCCCGTTAAGCAATTCCAGGAAAAGTGTGAAGCGGTTTTCCGTCCGGAATTGCGTAAAATAACAAGTCTTATTCGCTGTCGACCCAGGCGCGGATCAGATGATGCGCGATCGCGCCTTTCGGCGGCGTGACCAGATTGTCCTTGTGCGTCCTCTCCAGCATGGAACGCACCTCGTCGCGAAAAAACCAGCGGCAATCTTCCAACTCGTTGAGATCGGCCTGAATGTCGTCACTGAGCGGTTCGCCGAAACAGCCGATCATCAGCGAATAGGGGAACGGCCAGGGTTGGCTGGCATGGTAGACAACGCGGCCGAGCCGGATGCCGGCTTCCTCCAGCGTTTCGCGGCGCACCGCCGCCTCGATCGTCTCGCCCGGCTCGATGAAGCCGGCAAGCGCCGAGTACATGCCGGGCCCGAAATGCCGGCCGCGGCCGAGCAGGCATTTTTCCCGCGTCGCCGTCAGCATAATCGCCACCGGATCGGTGCGTGGAAAGTGCTCGGTGCCGCAATTTGGGCAATGGCGCTTGTAGCCGCCGGCCCGCATTTGCGATTCATGGCCGCATTTGCTGCAGAAGCGATGGGTGGCATGCCAGGCAAGCAGGGCGGCGCCTTGCGCCAGCGCGCCCGCTGCCGCCTCGTCGATCAGCCCCTGCATATAGACCGAGCGATAATCGATCGCCTTCATGGTCTCCGGCAGCTGTTCGGGATCGAGGCCGACCGGCACGGCAAGTACCGGGCCGCTCTCGGCAAAGCCAAGCAGCACGCCTTGTGCGAGTGATGGCTGCAGCTTCTGGCTCTCAGCCAGATCGAACCAAGGGTCGAAGCTGCCATCGTGCAATTTCAGATACAGCCGTCCGCCATGCATCGGCAGAAGACGTGCCGAGGGATCGGCCAACGCCCTTTCGACGGAATCGTCGGCGCGGTTCTCGGATTGCCGATCAATCGTGTTTCCGGCGAAGCCGACGAACTGGCTCGGTTCGCGCAAGGGCGCGTCAAAAAGGCGAAGGGTCATGGAAGCTCGAACGTCTAGGGATGGACACAGGCGGCTTATAGCGCCGCCTTGATCTGTTGCGCAAACTGGCGGATGCCTGAACGCTCATAGGGCTCGCGCATGCCGTGCCCCCACACCGGCCCCGGCCAGCCCGGATCGCCTTCCGAGCGGGCGATGACGTGGACATGCAATTGCCGAACGATGTTGCCGAGCGCGCCGGTGTTGATCTTGGTGCAGCTCGTGGTTCTTTTCAGCGCCTGCGCCACCATGTTGGTTTCGAAGGTCAACATCGCCTGGTCGAGCGGCGTCATGTCGTGGATTTCTTCGGCCCCCGGCCGCTGCGGCACCAGGACCAGCCATGGCCAGCGGCTATCGTTCATCACCCTGAGCTCGCACAGGCCGAGCCACATCAGCTGCTCGCTATCCGCCTCCAGCCTGGAGTCGAGCGTGAATCCGGCCTTGAGGCCCGGTAGCATTGGCGTTTCCCTTGCGCTTCTCGCATTATTCCCAAACTCATCACGCTAGAGCGGCTGCACGGGGGCTGCAAGCGATTCATTGAGCGGCGGAGTTCACGGGCATCCGATTCTCAATGCACCCTTGCATTTGATCGCTGAATTGCCGATATGGAACGCGGGAGGTTGGTGGTGGACGATCCACTCGCCAACCGGGTCAGGTCCGGAAGGAAGCAGCCCTAACGAGCCCGGAACGGGTCATTGTTCCAGCCTCCCACCTCATCGGCCCCTCTCGCGACATTGACGACGCATTGCAGCGCGGGCGAGACTATTGGAGCAATTCCAGGGAAAGTGTGAGCGGTTTCCCGTCCGGAATTGCGTTAAAGCAAAGGGTAGAGCGGTTTGCCGTTTCAGAAAACGGTGAAACGATCTAGCAGGAATCGGCTACGCTGAGACGCGGCCTTTTGGAGCTTTACGGGCGAATGAGCGAAGCCGGAAATTCGGACCCCGAAAACCTGGAGAAGCAAAAGGCCGTCGCCTATCGCGTGCTGGCGCGCAAATATCGTCCGTCGAATTTCTCCGAACTGATCGGCCAGGAGCCGATGGTCCGCACTTTGACCAACGCTTTCTCCACAGGCCGCATCGCCCAGGCCTGGATGCTGACCGGCGTGCGCGGCGTCGGTAAGACCACGACGGCGCGCATCCTGGCGCGGGCGCTCAACTACAAGACGCCGACGGTCGACCATCCCTCGGTCGACCTCGCCCTCCTGGGCGAGCACTGCCAGGCGATCATGGAAGGCCGCCATGTCGACGTCATCGAGATGGACGCCGCGTCGCATACCGGCATCGACGACATCAGGGACATTATCGAGCGCGTGCGCTATGCCCCGGTGTCGGCGCGCTACAAAGTCTACATCATCGACGAAGTGCACATGCTCTCCACCCAGGCCTTCAACGGCCTGTTGAAGACGCTGGAAGAGCCGCCGCCGCACGTCAAATTCATCTTTGCCACCACCGAAATCCGCAAAGTGCCGATCACCGTGCTGTCGCGCTGCCAGCGTTTCGACCTGAGACGCATCGATGCTGGCGCACTGGTCGCGCACCTCTCCTCGATTGCCGGCAAGGAAGGCATATCGGTCGACGACGACGCGCTGGCGATGATCGCGCGCGCCGCCGAAGGCTCGGCCCGCGATTCGCTCTCCATCCTCGACCAGGCGATCGCCCATGGCGGCGGCGCCGTCAGCGCCGAAGCGGTGCGCGCCATGCTGGGTCTCGCCGACCGCGCCCGCATCGTCGACCTGTTCGAACATGTCATGAAGGGCGATGTGGCGGCCGCCCTTGCCGAATTCCGCAACCAGTACGACACCGGCGCCGATCCGGCTGCCGTGCTGACCGATCTGGCCGAATTCAACCACCTCGTCACCCGGCTGCGCTTCGTGCCGACGGCTGCCGACGACGCTTCCCTGTCCGAGGATGAGCGCCGCCGCGGCGCCGACTTCGCCAGCACGCTGTCGGTCAAGGTTCTGTCGCGGACCTGGCAGATGCTCTTGAAAGGCATTCCCGAGGTGCAGTCGTCCAACCGCCCGGTCAGCGCCGGCGAGATGGTGCTGATCCGCCTGGCGCATGCCGCCGACCTGCCGACGCTGGACGAGGCGCTGAAATCTCTAGAGAGCGGCGCTCCGGCGTCCGGTGGTGTGTCACGCCCGAATGGTGCGCCGGTAAATGCCGGCAATGGCGGCGGCGCCAGCGCGGTAGCGCAGACCCGGATGCCGTCCGGGCCAGCCGGTGCGCAAACCATGCGATTGGTCGACGCGCCCCCGGTCGCCTTTGTCGCGCCTCCGCAGCCGGTCGTCGAGCCGCAATCGCCGCCGCTGAAATCGCTGGCCGATATTGTCGCTCTTGCCGACGCGCAGCGTGACATCGCCTTCAAGGTGCTGGTCAAGAGCTGTATTCGCCTGGTGCGCATCGAGCCCGGCCGTATCGACGTCGGCCTGACCGCCGATGCGCCCAAGATGCTGCTCAACGACTTGACGACGAAGCTGCGCGCCTGGACCGGCCGCAACTGGCTGGTGTCATTGTCGAAGGAAGAGGGCGGCCAAACGCTGGCCGAGATGGAATCGACCAGGCGCGAGACTGCTTTCTCCGACGCGAAAAGCGATCCGGCTGTGGCCGCCATCCTGGCGCGCTTTCCCGGCGCCAAGATTATCGACGTGCGCATTCCCGACGCGCCGGAAGTCGACACCGACAAGGCCGAAGCGCCGGTCGAGCCGCCATCCGACGACGACGAAACCTGACCATAGCCACGAATCCGCAAAGGACCCGACCATGAAAGATCTTCTCGGCCTGATGGGCAAGGCGAAGGAAATGCAGGCCAAGTTCCAGGCCATGCAGGACGAGATCGCGACGATTGAAGCAAGCGGGCAGGCGGGCGGCGGGCTGGTCAATGTCACGCTGACCGGCAAGTTCGAAATGAAGTCGCTGAAGATCGATCCGTCGCTGTTCAAGGAGGACGAGGTCGAGATTCTCGAAGACCTGCTGCTGGCCGCTCACAATGACGCCAAAAATAAGGTCGAGCAGATTATGCAGGAGAAGACCAAGGCGCTGACGGCAGGCTTGCCGATCCCGCCCGGAATGAAATTGCCGTTCTGAGCCGGCCCAACCAGTTAATTGATTATGAAGGGAAATCGGCTGCGGAGGCTGTTGTTAAGACTTTCTCGGGCTTTGCTCACGGACATATCCGGGCATTTATAAAGTTTTACCTATGCTGCACGAAAGCTAATCCTTTAGCCATCTTTTTGCCTTTAAGAGTCTCATTCTTGCCACATCTCGGGGCGAGCTGGCATCTGGACAATGAGGCATTTTTGTTGATCGCTACGCGATGGAAGACGCCGCTTCTGCTCGGCATTATCTTCTCTCCTGTGTTCCTGGCCGGTTGCAGCCAGACCACGTCTTCGCATGGCCTGTCGGTCGCCAGCCTGACCGACGCCATCACGCCCAGCTTCCTTTCGACGCGCGCCTACCGCAACACGCCGAAGGAGAAGGAATGCCTGGAGCGGGCGATGTTCTTCGAGTCCAACCGCTCGAGCCGTGACGGCATGATCGCCGTCGGCACGGTGGTGATGAACCGGCTGCGCTCCGGCAATCATGGCAGCACCATTTGCCAAGTGGTTGGCGAACCGGGCCAGTTCGCGCCCGGCGTGATGACGCGGGCGATGAATTCGAAAGCGATGCCCGATGTCGAGGAGGCCGCCGATGCGGTGCTCAAGGGCGAGCGCAAGGCCAAGCTGAAGAACACGATGTACTTCCACACCGCCGGACTGAGGTTCCCCTACAAGAACATGCATTACACCATGGTTGCCGGCGGCAACGCCTTCTACGAGAAGCGCGGTCGCAACTGGCAGCCGCTGCCGGATGAATCCACGACCATGGTTGCCTCGGCGCAGCCGCGCGCGCCTGTGCCTGAAGCGCCGTTGCAGGTTGCCTACGCCGAGCCGGTGGTGAAGACCATTGTCCGTCCAGATCCGGCCAAGCAGGCCGCGGCGGTTCGCGCAGCCAAGGCGACACGTGCCCCGGCCGAGCAGACCTATGTGACGGCTTCCGCGGCGCCCGCCAAGAGCGCCGGCGTCGCCGCCAAGCAGACGGAGGTGGCGATGCAGGAGCCGATGGCCGAGCCCGATGCCTCGCGTTTCGGCGGCACGCTGAACGCCCGCTACATCACCTCGGTTCCATCGGCAACGCAGGAAGCGTCGATGGGCTTCCAGTCGACGCCTGAGAACACCGACGCTATCGGCGCAATGATCGTCGATCAAACCCGGCCGCTCTCAGCCTACTGACGCCTAAAACAGTTTCCGAGCCCGCCATGGCAGCATGGCGGGCTCGGTGCGTATGCGCATGTTTCAAAGCGCGCGGATTTCAAAGCGCGCGGAAAAATCCTAGATCAGTGCGATGTCGAAGCGAATCGCCGGTCCCGAGATCGAACGCCTGATCCAGCTCCTGGCCAAGGTCCCGGGGCTAGGGCCGCGTTCGGCCAGGCGTGCGGCACTGCACCTCATCAAGAAGAAGGAGCAGCTTTTGTCGCCGCTCGCCGCCGCCATGGCTGAAGCCGCCGACAAGGTGCGCATCTGCACGACCTGCGGCAATGTCGATACCTCCGACCCTTGCATGATCTGCACCGATCCGCGCCGCGATGCCTCGACGCTGATCGTCGTCGAGGATGTCTCCGACCTCTGGGCGCTGGAGCGGGCGGCGGCCATGAATGTGCGCTACCATGTGCTCGGCGGCACGCTGTCGCCGCTCGACGGCATCGGCCCCGACCAGCTCAATGTCCGCTCGCTGGTCGACCGCGTCGCCGGCGGCGAGGTGAAGGAGGTGATCCTCGCCGTCAACGCCACCGTCGAGGGCCAGACGACGGCGCATTATCTCACCGACCAGTTGTCGGGCTTCGAGGTCAAGGTGACACGACTTGCCCATGGCGTGCCGGTTGGCGGCGAGCTTGATTATCTGGATGAGGGTACGCTGGCAGCCGCGTTGCGATCGCGGACGGCGTTTTGACGCAATTGGCGGGGATGCTCCGGAGATGACAGCATTCCTTCGGGCCCCCCTCTGTCCTGCCGGACATCTCCCCCTCAAGGGGGGAGATCAGCAGCTTCTCGGGCGGCATTCTTCTTTCAACGCTGGTGGTTGGCGAAAACCGAAGCGACAGCCAATCTCCCCCCTTGAGGGGGAGATGTCCGGCAGGACAGAGGGGGGCGCGACAGAACGCGGATCTTTCGGATTGGCGCTCGTTGCGCTCCTCGCATCCCTTGTTGCCCTGCTTTTTGTAGCCCCCGCCTCCGCTGCCAAAATCGATGACCAGTTCCGCGCCTGGCTGCAAACCGATCTCTGGCCGCAAGCCCAGACCAAAGGCATCTCCAAATCCACCTTCGACGCCGCTTTCGACGGCGTGAAGCCGAACCTCAAATTGCCCGACCTCGTCCTGCCCGGCGAGAAACCCAAAACTCCGCAAAAACAGCATCAGGCCGAGTTCGGTTCGCCCGGCGCCTATTTCGCCGAAAAGACGGTGCGCGCCGTCACGTCAGGTGGGCGCACGCGCGAGGCGGCCAACGCCAAGACGCTGGCTGCGATCGAAAAGCGCTACGGTGTCCCGGGCGAGATACTGTTGGCGATCTGGGGCCGCGAGACCGGCTTCGGCGCGGCGAAAATGCCCTACGACGCCTTCGAGGTTCTCGGCACCAAGGCGTTCATGTCGACCAAGAAGGACTTCTTCCGCACCGAGGTACTGGCGGCGCTCGAGATCGTCGAGCATGGGTTGGCGCCGGTCGGCGCCATGAAATCGTCCTGGGCCGGCGCGCTCGGCCAGCCGCAATTCATGCCGACCTCGTTCCTGAAGCACGCCGTCGACTACGACGGTGATGGGCACCCGGACATCTGGAATTCGACGCCGGACGTGCTGGCCTCGATCGCCAACTATCTCGTCCACTATGGCTGGGTGAAGGGGCGTGGCTGGGGTTTCGAGGTGACGGTTCCGGAAAGCGTTTCCTGCTCGCTCGAAGGTCCCGACCAGGGCAAGAAGATCTCAGCCTGGGCGGCGATGGGAATCAGCCGCGTCGGCGGCAAAGCCTTTCCGGCCAACGAACCGAAGGCGGAAGGGTTCCTTTTGATGCCGGCCGGACGCAGCGGTCCGGCCTTCATCGCCACGACAAATTTCTACGTGCTGAAGCAATACAACACCAGCGACCTCTACGCCCTGTTCATCGGCCATGGCGCTGACCGCATCGCCCATGGCGATGCTGATTTCGTCGGCAGCTGGGGTGCGGTCGGCGGCCTGCATCGTTCCGACATCGCCGCGCTGCAACGGGCGCTGGAGGCCAAGGGCTACGATGTCGGCAGCGCCGACGGCCTGCCCGGCTTCAAGACCCGCCGCTCGATCGGCAGCTGGCAGGAAAAGAACGGCCGCCCCGCCACCTGCTTCCCCGACGCCGATCTGGTTGCTGCCATCAAGTAACACCGAAAAGAGCAGATTTTTCCCCATCGGCGGCTGCAATTGGCTCGCCCATGCTTCGACGCGCACAGCATATTCCGGTCCAGTATGCCGGCTCGCAAAAATGCCCGTTGCCGGTTGGAGGGCTGCCGGATAGGGTGTTGACCAACTGGAAAAAAATCAACACGGTATGGGGTCTAACGGTCGTCCTCCGGCCGCGAAAAAGATTACTGCAGCCCTGAGCCGGGAACTCGGGGTCAACAATCAACAAAACAGGGAACAATCATCATGATGATGGAAAAGTTTGCTCTACGTTCGCGCGTCTGGCTCGCAGGTGCTGCCATGTCCGCTCTGCTCATTGGCGTCGCGCCGGCCTTTGCCGTGACCCCCGCCGACACGCTGGTCGAAGGTTTTGCCATCGACGACATCATCTCCATGGATCCGGGCGAGGCGTTCGAACTGTCGACCGCCGAAGTCACCGGCAACACCTATGATCTGCTGGTCCGCCTCGACCTCAGCGACACCTCCAAGGTCAAGGGCGACCTTGCCGAGAGCTGGACCGTCTCCGACGACGGCCTGGTCTATACGTTCAAGCTCAAGCCCGGCCTAAAGTTCGCTTCGGGCAATCCACTGACGGCCGCCGATGTCGCCTATTCCTTCGAGCGCGCCATCAAGCTGGATAAGCCGCCGGCATTCATCATCAACCAGTTCGGCATCAGCGGCGACAATGTTGCCGACAAGGCCAAGGCCGTCGACGATACCACCTTCCAGTTCACCGTCGACAAGGCCTATGCGCCGAGCTTCGTGTTAAACTGCCTGTCGGCAACGGTCGCTTCGGTCGTCGACGCAAAGCTGGTCAAGGAACATGTCGCCGCGGTGACGCCGAGTGCCGACTACAAATGGGACAACGATTTCGGCAACGCCTTCCTGAAGACCGGTTATGCCGGCTCCGGCGCCTACAAGCTGCGCGAATGGCGGGCCAATGAGGTCGTCGTGCTGGAGCGCAACGACAATTACAATGGCGAGAAGGCCAAGCTCGCCCGCGTCATCTACCGCAACATGAAGGAAAGCTCGGCACAGCGCCTGGCGCTCGAAGCAGGCGACATCGACGTTGCCCGCAACCTCGAGCCGAACGATCTCGACGCCATCGCCAAGAATGCCGATCTCACCACGACCAGCGCGCCGAAGGGCACGGTCTTTTACATCAGTCTCAACCAGAAGAATCCGAACCTCGCCAAGCCCGAGGTTCGCCAGGCGTTCAAATATCTGGTCGACTACGATGCGCTGAGCACGACCATCCTCAAGGGCATTGGCGAGATTCACCAGACCTTCCTGCCCAAGGGCGTGCTGGGCGAACTGGACGAAAATCCGTTCAAGTTCGACGTCGCCAAAGCCAAGGAACTGCTGACCAAGGCCGGCCTGGCCGACGGCTTCAGCGTAACCATGGACGTACGCACGGGACAGCCGACAACGGGCATGGCGGAATCGATCCAGCAGACGCTTGGCCAAGCCGGCATCAAGCTGGAAATTATCCCGGGCGACGGCAAGCAGACGCTGACCAAATACCGCGCCCGCAATCATGACATCTATATCGGCCAGTGGGGCCAGGACTATTTCGATCCGAACTCCAACGCCCAGACCTTTGCCTCAAACCCGGACAATTCGGATGAAGGCAAGACCAAGACGCTGGCCTGGCGCAATGCCTGGGACATCCCGGACCTGACAAAGCAGACCGAAGCAGCCTTGCTGGAGAAGGATGCCGGCAAGCGCGCCGATATGTACAAGAGTCTTGAAAAGACGATCCTCGACACCAGCCCCTTCGTCATCATCCACCAGCAATTGGAAGTGGCAGGCCTGCGCAAAAACCTGAAAGGCTTTGCGCTCGGTCCGAGCTTCGACACCAACTTCGTCGGCCCGGTCTCCAAGGAATAGCGCCGGCGGACGCGCCCTGATGAGCGCGATTGAAAACCAGGCGACGGCGGGGCAGGGAAGCGCCCGCGCCGTCGCTATCTTGTTGGCGATCGGCCGCTTCCTGGTCATCGCCGTCACCACCTATCTCGGCCTGCTCGCGGTGACCTTTTTCATCGGCCGCGTCATCCCGATCGATCCGGTGCTGGCGGTGCTCGGCGACCGCGCACCGGCCAATGTCGTCGAGCGCACCCGCCGCGAGATGGGGCTCGATCTTCCGTTGATCGAGCAATTCTATATCTATCTCAAGCATGCGCTGAACGGTGATTTCGGCACCTCTGTGCTGACCACCAATCCTGTGATGACCGACATCCGCCGTGCCTTTCCGGCAACGATCGAACTGGCGACTTTGGGCACTCTGATAGGCTCGTTGATCGGCGTGCCGCTCGGCGTGCTGGCAGCGGTAAAACGCGGCAGTCTCATCGACCAGATCGTTCGCATTGTCGGCCTGATTGGCTATTCCGTGCCTATCTTCTGGATCGGGCTTTTGGGGCTTGTCCTGTTCTACGCCAAGCTCCAATGGGTGGCTTTTCCTGGCCGCCTCGACATCGTCTACGAGTACACATTCACACCGATCACCGGCTTCTACCTGCTCGACGCCGCGCTGCAGGGCCAGTGGGATGTCTTCTACGACGCTTACCGCCACATCATCCTGCCGGCAGGGCTGCTGGGCTATTTCTCGCTCGCCTATATCAGCCGAATGACGCGCTCCTTCATGCTGAATGAGCTGTCGCAGGAATACATCGTCGCCGCGCGCGCCAAGGGCCTGTCTGAAACGCGAATCATCTGGGGCCATGCGCTGCGCAACGCCGCGGTGCCGATGGTCACGGTGATCGCGCTGTCCTATGCCGGGCTGCTCGAAGGTTCGGTGCTGACCGAGACGGTGTTCTCCTGGCCCGGCATCGGCCTCTACATCACCAATTCGCTGCAGAACGCCGACATGAACGCCGTGCTCGGCGGCACCATCGTCATCGGTTCGGTGTTCATCGGCATCAATCTCCTGTCCGACGTTCTCTACAAGGTGCTCGATCCGAGGACGAAGACAGGATGAGCGCCGAAGCAATCCAAACGCGCCGCGATTGGCTGCTCAGCGATCGGCCGGCCTCGCGCATGCAGGCACGGCTCGGCCGCGCCTACGTCGCTTGGCGGCGCTTTTCCGCCAACCGGCTGGCGTTTCTCGGCCTGCTCATCATCATCGCGCTGCTGCTGGTCGCCGCCTTTGCCGATGTGCTGGCGCCCTATTCGCCGACCATCGGCGATCTCAAGAATGCCCGGCTTTTGGCGCCGAGTGCGGCGCATTGGTTCGGCACCGACGATCTCGGCCGCGATATCTATTCGCGCATTCTTTTTGGCTCACGCTGGACCCTCTATGTCGTCATTCTTGTCGCTGTCATCGCAGCCCCCATCGGCCTTTTGGTAGGCACCGTCGCCGGCTATGCCGGCGGCTGGACCGATGCCATTCTGATGCGCATTACCGACATCTTCCTCGCCTTTCCCAAGCTGATCCTGGCACTGGCCTTTGTCGCCGCCCTTGGTCCCGGGATCGAAAACGCGGTGCTGGCCATCGCCATCACCTCGTGGCCGCCTTACGCGCGAATTGCGCGGGCCGAGACGATGACCGTGCGCAATTCGGATTACATCAAGGCGGTGCAATTGATGGGCGCCTCTCCGTTCCGCATCGTGCTGCGCCACATCATGCCGCTCTGCATCTCTTCGCTCATCATCCGGGTGACGCTCGATATGGCCGGCATCATCCTCACCGCCGCCGGCCTCGGCTTCCTCGGCCTGGGCGCCCAGCCGCCGCTGCCGGAATGGGGCACCATGATCGCGTCCGGCCGCCGCTTCGTGCTCGACCAATGGTGGGTGGCCGGCGCGCCGGGCTTCGCCATCCTCATCGTCAGCCTCGGCTTCAACCTGCTTGGCGACGGCCTGCGCGATGCGCTCGATCCCCGGAGTGGCGACCAATGAGTGGTGACCAATGAGCGGTGCACTTCTCGATGTCGACGACCTGCGCGTCACCTTCCCGACTCGGACCGGCCTCATCCAGGCGGTGCGCGGCGTCACTTTTTCGCTTGGCCGAGAGCGGCTGGGCATTGTCGGTGAAAGCGGCTCCGGCAAGTCGCAGACCGGCCGCGCCATCATGGGCCTGACGCCGCCGCAGGCTCTGGTGTCGGCCAAGAAGCTCGCCCTCGACGGCATCGACCTTCTGGCCATACCGGCCCGTCAGCGCCGGGCGCTGCGCGGCAAACGCATCGCCATGATCCTGCAGGATCCGAAATATTCGCTCGACCCCGTGATGAGCATCGGCCGCCAGATCGTCGAGACGCTGCGCACGCATGAAAAGGTCTCCAAGGCCGAAGCGCGCGAGCGGGCGCTGGCCATGCTGGAAGCTGTGCAGATCCGCGATCCCTCGCGTGTCTTCGACCTGCATCCGCACGAGGTGTCCGGCGGGATGGGCCAGCGCGCCATGATCGCAATGATGCTGATCGCCGGACCGGAACTGATGATCGCCGACGAGCCGACCTCGGCGCTCGACGTCACCGTGCAACTCGATGTGCTCGGCATCCTCGACCGCTTGGTCAGTGAGCGCGGCATGGGTCTGATCTTCATCTCGCACGATCTGCGGCTGGTCGCCTCCTTCTGCGACCGCGTCATCGTCATGTATGCCGGCAAGGTGGTCGAGCAGCTCAAGGCGTCGGAGCTGCGCGACGCCCAGCATCCCTACACGCGCGGCCTGCTCAACTGCATGCCCAGGATCGGTTACGAACGCCACCCGCTGCCGGTGCTCGACCGCAAGCCGGAGTGGGCGGCATGACGCCAGCCATTTCGATTGAAGGGCTGGAGGTGGTGTTCGACCGTTTTCGCGCGCTGAAAGGGGCGAACCTCGAGGTGAAGTCCGGCGAATCCTTCGGCCTGGTCGGCGAGAGCGGTTCCGGCAAGTCGACGCTGCTCAAAGCCATTGCCGGCCTGGTGCCTGTCGCATCCGGTACTATCACGGTCAATGGCAAGACGCTGGGAGCGCGCCGCGACAAGGCTTTTTATCGCGAAGTGCAGATGGTCTTCCAGGACCCCTATGGTTCGCTGCACCCGCGTCAGACCGTCGACCGCCTGCTACAGGAACCGCTCGCCATTCACGGCTTTGCCGATGGCGAGCAACGCATCCAGCGCGCCCTCGACGAGGTCGGATTAGGCAACGGTTTCCGTTTCCGCTACGCGCACCAGCTCTCCGGCGGTCAGCGTCAGCGCGTGGCGATCGCGCGGGCGCTCATCCTCGAACCGTCGATCCTGCTGCTCGACGAACCGACATCGGCGCTCGACGCTTCGGTGCAGGCCGAAGTGCTCAACCTGCTCGAAGAAATTCGCCGGCGGCGCAAGCTGACCTTCCTGATGGTCAGCCACGACCTCGCCATCATCACCCATATGTGCGAGCGCCTGATGGTGATGCAGAATGGCGAAGCGGTGGAAAATCTCACCGCGGGCCAGCTGATCGGGCATCGGGTGGAGAAGGATTATACGCGCAATCTGTTGAGGGCGAGCGAGGGGTTTGTGCGGACCGCTTGAATCTGGGGTTTCCTATGGCGGAATGGAAGTTCGAAGACCCACCCAATGTCGCGGTGTTGTCGGACAGAAGCATATTTAAACGTGGTGACTGGATCGCATACGTTGTGCATGAAGCTGATGACGACGATAACCACAACGATGAGGGTGGCAGTTGGCAATTTCATAGCAGCGACAAGCCAAATCGAGATGAACCCGAGATAATGCTCGTCAGCCTCCAGAATGTGGTTCAGCGGGATGAGAGCATCCTGGAATTGGCCGATTTGCCAAAAGGCTGGCATGCTTGGCGCACCTCAAAATTGTCGCCCTGGCAGCGCGCTAAATCACTCCCTGTACCCTCCAACGACAACGAGTGATGCAGCAGGGCTAAGTCGAGCTTTGCGCCAGTTCGCCGTTCTCCGGAACAGATGGTTCGTCCCCCTGCTTAGGCTCTTGATCCTGAACCACGTCACTTAAAGCGCCGGCAGGAACAGCAGCGTGATCGCCGTGCCGGCTATGATGCCGCCCATCATGGCGTAGGCCATCGGGCCCCAGAACACTTCGCGCGCGATCGGGATCAGCGCTAGGCTGGCGGCCGCGGCTGTCAGCGCGATCGGCCGCATGCGGTGCTTGGTCGCTTCGATCACGGCTTCCCAGCGGTCTTGGCCCTCGGCCACCAGATACCCGATCTGCACGATCAGGATCACCGAGTTGCGGATCAGGATGCCGATCAGCGCCAGGACGCCCAGAATGGCGACGAAGCCGAGCGGTGCGCCGCTCGGCACCAGGGCCGCGACCACGCCGATCAGGCCGAGCGGCGCCACCGCCACCACCAGGAACAGGCGCTGAAAACTTTGCAACTGGATCATCAGGATGGTCGCCATCACGAACAGCATCAGCGGCACCACCGCTGCGATCGGTCCCTGGCTTTTGGCGCTTTCCTCGACCGAGCCGGCGGTTGCAACGGAATAGCCGGGCGGCAGTTTGGCGATGAAGGCGTCGACCGACGGCTTCAATTCGTTGACGACGGTGGCCGGCAGCACGTCGCCAACGAGGCGCGAACGGTGATCGTCGGGATGCGGTTGCGCCGCCACACCGTCGGCTGTTCGAGGTCGTAGCGGAAGTCGCCACTGCCGCGAGCGGGATCGCTTCGCCGTTCCCGGTGACGGGTGAGCTGTCACGGACTGCCCCGTACGTGTATCGGTCGGCTGGTTAAGACCGGTCTGTCGAAGTGGCCCGCATCGACGACAGGCCCAATCGCCCGGCGGCGGTGCCAACTTGAGGAAAACGTGAAATAAGGTCAGAAGAGGCCTTGGCATTCATCTAACGAGAACGGGCGTCGGCCCGATGAGGGACGAAATGAAGAACGCAGCCATTTCCGAGCGCAAGAACCAGTCGATCTCGCGCGGCGTCGGCATGACGACGCAGATCTATGCCGACCGCGCCGAGAATTCGGAGATCTGGGATGTAGAAGGCCGCCGATACATCGATTTCTCCTCCGGCATCGCCGTCGTCAACACCGGCCACCGCCATCCCAGGGTGATCGAGGCGGTCAAGGCACAGCTCGACCGCTTCACCCATACCTGCCACCAGGTCGTGCCCTATGAGAGCTATGTGCGGCTGGCCGAACGGCTGAACGGCATGCTGCCCGGCAAGTTCGAGAAGAAGACCATCTTCGTCACCACGGGCGCTGAAGCCGTCGAGAACGCCATCAAGATCGCCCGCAACGCCACTGGCCGCCAAGCCGTCATCGCCTTTGCCGGCGGCTTCCACGGCCGCACCTTCATGGGCATGGCGCTGACCGGCAAGGTCGTGCCCTACAAGGTCGGCTTCGGCGCCATGCCGGGCGACGTCTACCACGCGCCCTTCCCGGTGCCGCTGCATGGCGTGTCGGTTGCCGATTCGCTTGCCGCGCTCGACAGACTTTTCAAGGCCGATGTCGATCCGGCTCGCGTTGCCGCCATCATCATCGAGCCGGTCCAGGGCGAGGGCGGCTTCTACGACGCGCCGCGCGAATTCCTGACGGCGCTGCGCAAGCTCTGCGACCAGCACGGCATGCTGCTGATCGCCGATGAGGTGCAGACCGGCTTTGCCCGCACCGGCAAGATGTTCGCCATGGATCATCATGAGGTCGCGGCCGACATTACCACCATGGCGAAAAGCCTGGCCGGCGGCTTCCCGCTGGCGGCGGTCACCGGCCGCGCCGACATCATGGATGCGCCCGGTCCTGGCGGGCTCGGCGGCACCTATGGCGGCAGCCCGATCGGTGTCGCCGCAGCACACGCCGTGCTTGACGTCATCGAGGACGAAAAGCTGTGCGACCGCGCCAATACGCTGGGCGCCCGGCTGAAACAGCGGCTGCAGTCGATCCGCGACGACGTGCCCGAGATTGTCGACATCAGGGGTCTCGGCTTCATGAACGCGGTCGAGTTCAACGACGTCAAGAAGGGCCTGCCGTCGGCCGAGATCGCCAATGCGATCCGGCTGAAGGCGCTCGACAAGGGGCTGATCCTGCTGACCTGCGGCGTCTACGGCAACGTCATCCGTTTCCTGGCTCCGATCACCATCCAGGACAATGTCATGAACGAGGCGCTCGACATTCTGGAAAGCTCGATCCGCGAAGTCTGCGCTGCCTAGCGCAAACCCTACCTCCCCCTTGTGGGCATAGGCGCTAAGATAGCTTTGGCATGGACTGAAATTTGCGCTTTCGTGGTGGTTCGCGCCAGCGATATCGCAAGGCATGGAGATTTTGGCGC